>DATEHJ010000430.1:0-30206 GCA_035279645.1 Gemmatimonadaceae bacterium | reverse complement strand
AGGAGCGAAGCGACGAGGGATCTGCACTTCACGGCTAAGTGCAGATCCCTCGTCGCTTCGCTCCTCGGGATGACAGTTACGTTTTGAACCCAACGACCAGCGTCTCCAGGCGCGACGCGTTCGTCGAAAGCTGCTGCGCCGTCGCCGCCACCTGCTCGGCGGTCGCCGCGGTCTCCTCAGCGGCGGCGGCGGCCTGCTGACTCGTCGACGCTTGCGTGTCCGCTTGCTCACCGGCCGCCGTTAGGCTCGCGATGAGCTGTGCCACCGCTTGCTGGTGCGTCATCGCGGCCGCGCTCACCGAAGACGCGACCTGATTCACCCCTGCCACGGCGTCGTCGACTGCCTCGAGCGCGGCCACGGCCGCGCGAGATACCGACCCTACGTCCCCCAGCTCGTGAATGCCTTGTGAGAACGACTTCGCCGTGCCGGCGATGCGTTCTCGCATGGCCAGCACGATCGCGTTCACTTCGTCCGCTGAGCGGCCACTTTCTTCGGCGAGCTTTCGGACCTCGTCGGCAACGACGGCGAAACCACGCCCGTGCTCACCGGCGCGCGCCGCCTCGATCGCCGCGTTGAGCGCGAGCAGATTCGTCTGGTCGGCGACCGCTTGAATAGCGCTCGTGAACCGCACGACCTCGACGAATGCGAGCTCGAGACCATTCACCTCGCCCTTGGAGCCATCGATGACGAGCTTCGCGCGCTCGAGCACTTCCAACGCCTGGAGAATGCCGGCGCGCGTTCGGAGCGATGTCGACCGGATCGACTCCCCGAGCTCGCGCGACTTGATGGCGACATCGTTCAGTGTGTGGGCCGAGTTGCCGACGTTGCCGAGCACGTTCTCCGACGCGACGAGGTGACGACGCTGCGACTCCGCGTCGCGGGCGACGCCCGCCATCGCGCTGCTGATCTGACCCGTCGACGACGCTGCCTGCTCGGCCGCGGAGTTCAGTGACTCCGCAGCGCGCGCGATCTCGCCGGCCTCTCGTTGAATGTCGTCAACAACGCGACGCAGCCGGTCGGCCATGCGCGAGAACGTCGTCGCGAGAACGAGATACTCCTCGTCGAGGCCCGATAGCGGCACCGTGACGCGTAAGTCCCCTTCACCGAGCGACGACGCGGCCAGCGTGAGGCGATCCAGAGGCAGGGCGATGGCCCGCCAGGTCCACAAGCCAAACAGCCCCGCGGCCAAGAAGCCTAACGTGAGTACGGCGATGAGGAGCGTACGGCGGGCGGTCATCGCGCGGTGCACACTCCGGAGCGACTCGACGGCGTGCTCGTCCTGCACCTTCGTGAGATGCCGGGCCTGCGTGAAGACGGAGTCGAGCATCGCCGTCGCGAGCATCGATTGGCGCGCCGCGGCGCTCGGATTGCCGACGTCCCGATAAGCGCGCGCGACGTTGAATCGCACCTCGAGTCGCCCCTGAATGGCGCCCAGCTGCTCCAGCGCGCGGCGGTCGTCGAGATCCAGCGTGTCCGATCGCAGGAGGGCGCGTCGGAGCGAATCGGCGGCGACGCTCAGGCTCTCCGCTTGGGCGACGCGCTCGGCGCGGCCGTCCAGAATCATCGCCTGAGCGGTAGCGACATAGCGCAGCGTCGCGTCGTAGCCCTCGAACAGCAACGACGACACGCGATTGGTCGACGTCACGGTCGATCCCATGTCACGATAGAGAATCTGAATTGCGTAAATACTCAATAGTCCCGAAGCAACCAGCGCCGCGAGCGTCGCCGAGAACCCGACGAGCAGCCGTCCGCGAATCGTCCGCAGGCGCCAGCGGCGGATCGCCGATCCGATGCGAACGACGGTCGACTGCCGCTTGCCCCAGAGTGGAGCGATCGTGACCTGGCGCTTCATGGATCGATGCGTCCGATGAGGACCGATTTGCCAACGGCGTCGCCGTAATCGTTGAAGCGAATCTCGCCGGTGATGCCTTGTACCGCTGGCCCGCTCGTGCCGACGGACGCGACCCAGTCACGAATACGCTTCCGGTCCGGCCCTACCGCGAGCGCGGCGCGACCGATGAGCATCGCCGCGTCGTACGACAGCGCCGCCTGCGGCGTTGGCGCCTGAGCGAAGCGGCGTGCGTAGTCGGCCGCGAATTGCTTGGCGTCGGCGTTCTTTGCCTGCGCCGCATCGTAGAACGACGTAAAGAGAACGCCGCGGAACAGCTCTCGGTCGTCCTTTGCCTGCGGCTGCGGTGGCGTCTTTTGCCGCCGACCCCGCCCGATCGGCGCCGCGTTAGGCACGATCGGCTTGACGCCGTCGAGAATGCTGGCAACGTCGTCCGTACCGAGAATGGCCGGGTGCGCCGAAGCGTTGTGCAACGCACGTACGAGATCTGCCGCATCCACACCGCCGCCGGCGAAGATCACCGCGCTGATGCCGCTCTTGGCGATGCGATCGGCGTACGCCTGATACTCGGTGATGTCGGCGAGATACGGGTCTCGTTCAGTGACGAGGACGTTGTTGCTTCTGAATTCGGGCGTGATCGTGCGGCTGAATCCCCGACCGAACAAGTCGTTTCGGTAGATCACCGCGACGCGCTGCACCTGGAGCGAATCGATGGCGAAGCGCGCGAGAGCGTGCGCGGCATCGTCATCGGTCGGACAGATCCGGAAGATCCAGTGATTGACGCGCGTCACCTGTGGATTCGTCGCTGTCGGCGTGACGGCGACGACGGCGTTTCGCCCGTCGTTCGCCGCGTCCGCGTAGATCGGCGCTACTTCCATCGTCTGCGCACTGCCGGTGTGTCCGACGATGCCGATCACCGAAGGGTCGTCTCGAAATCGAGCCGCCACACCGACTTGGCTGGTCTGAACGGTCGGCGGCATGCGAAGGCCAAACGGCCGACTGTGCTGTGGACGCTCGGCGTTGAGCTTGTCGATGGCCATCTGCGCCCCGCGGAAATAGGCCGGGCTGGTCCGTGCAGCGGCTACAGCCACGTACAGCGTGTCGCGACTTCCCCCCGAGCGTGACGATCCACGCGAGCACGATGTGCTGGCGGAGGCGAGCACGGCGCCCGTAGCGAAAGCGCTGAGCAGTTGGCCGGCTGTCATGGCGTTCGCATGACGGTTTGATTGCCTCTGGGGCAACGCGCCCGCGGAACAGGAGGGGAGGGGGACGCATCATGAGAAGATCGACATTGCTGGTCGCCGCGGTGTTGCTCGCCGGGTGCTCGGGTGGAGAGAGCAATCGCGGGCACCGCGACTCGGTCCGACCAGGGGCCGGACCCCTTTCCGTAGCCGACAGTATGGAGGTCGTGCGCGCCGCCGTGTCCGCGCTTCAAGGTTCGAGCAGTAGGCGATTCGAAGTTGCGCAATTCGACCGGGCGGACTCGGGCTATCTCGTCAGCCTACTGCCGCTCCCGGAGAAGCCGAGCAGTGCCACGCTTGGCGGCGGAGGGCTCGTGCTCGTGAACGTTCGCCGCGAGACGCGCGTGATTCGCAGGTATCAATAGCGGTGTACAGGCTCCAAGAAAAAGCGCCCAACCAGTGCGGTTGGGCGCTTTTGATATTGCTAAATCACGCGATGATCGCTCAGGGAGTCACCTTGGGCACAACACCGGTGTGCGCGGCGGTGAACGCCCACTCATCTGCCAGTTCTGCGATCCGCTTGTCCGTCGGGCGATAGCCGTGCGATCCCTGCGTCTCGACGCGAATCAGGACGGGCTTCGCGCATCCCTGCGCCGCCTGCATCGTCGCCGCGAACTTGAACGAGTGACTCGGCACCACGCGATCGTCGTGGTCCGCCGTCGTGATCAACGTCGCCGGATAGCAGGTGCCTGCCTTCACATTGTGCACCGGGGAATACTTTACCAAGTACTGAAACTGCGTCGAGTCGTCGGCCGAGCCATACTCGGTGGCCCACGCGCCGCCGCCGGTGAACTTGTGGTACCGCAGCATGTCCATCACGCCGACGGCTGGCAGCGCGACCGCGAAGAGATCCGGCCGCTGCTCTTCGACGGCGCCGACGAGCAAGCCGCCGTTCGAGCCGCCCATGATGCCGAGCTTCGCCGGTGACGAGTAGCCCTCCTTCACGAGATACTCGGCCGCGGCGATGAAGTCGTCGAAGACGTTTTGCTTCCGCTCGAACATTCCCGCCTTGTGCCACGCCTCGCCGTATTCGCTTCCACCACGCATGCTCGCCGTCGCCCAGATACCGCCCTGTTCGAGCCAGGCGAGGACGTCGGGGCGGAAGCCAGGGGTGGTGGCGATGTCGAATCCGCCGTAGCCGTAGAGCATTGCCGGATTGTTGCCGTCCAGTGCGAGTCCTTTCTTCATCGTTACGAAGAGTGGAACGCGCGTGCCGTCCTTGGACGTCGCGAAAAGGGCGCGCGTCTCGTACTGGCTCGCGTCGAAGTTGAGCTTCGGCGCCTCGAAGGGCGTGCTCTTTTTCGTCGCGGGATCGAAGCGGAATACCGTCGACGGATAGAGCGGCGACGTGAATCCGTAGAGAATGTCGGGCGAGTCCTCTCGCGTCGAGAAACCCTGTAACGATCCAATCCCCGGCAGCGACAGATCGCCGAGCGCCTTTCCGTCGAGGTCGTAGAGCCTAACGTGTGCCTTGACATCCTCGAGGTAGTTCACGGCAATGCCGCCCTTGAACATCGCGATCTGGTCGATCGCGTTCATCTGCTCGGGAACCACCGTGCGCCATTGCTCGGGCGACGCAATGTCGAACGCGACCACCTTGCTCCGCTCGGCGTCGCGATCGGTTTGCATGTAGATGGTCGAGCCCACGTTGCCAATCGGTGAGTAGGCCGCGTCTCCCTTGTCGAAGAGTGGACGGATGGACGCGTCGACCTTCGGCTGCTTCGGATCACCGAGATCGGCAAAATAGAGTCGATTCTGCGGCTCCGTCCCGCGATTGACAAACACTAACAGGTAGTGTCCGTCCTCGGTGACGCCGCCCCCCACGAACCAATCCGGATGGTCGGGACGCTCGTAGATCAACACGTCCTGCGCCTGCGCCGTCCCGATACGGTGATAGAAGATCTTTTCGTCGCGGATCGCGTTCTGGAGCTGCTTCCCCGCCTCGGGCTGTGGGAAGCGCGAGTAGTAGAACCCCTTGCCGTCCTTCGTCCAACTCATGCCGCCGCCCTTGAGCCAGCGCACCGTATCCGCGAGCTGCTTCCCCGACTCGAGCTCGCGCACGAGCAATGTACGCCAGTCGGCGCCGCCTTCGGAGATCCCGTATGCGAGATACTTGCCGTCTGGAGAGGGCGACAGGCCGGCGAGCGCGATCGAGCCGTCAGCCGACAGCGTGTTGGGGTCGAGCACCAGCTTCGCCGGGCCGCCTAACGATGTGCGGCTGAAGAATACACTCTGACGTTGCAATCCGGTGTTGCGCGCGTAAAAAAGACGTCCGGCAACGCGGAAGGGGAGTCCCACCTTCGGATAGTTCCACAGCTCGGTGATGCGATTCTTGAATTGCGCGCGCATTCCAAGCTGCGAGAAATACTGCTCGGTGACGGTATTTTCCTGCTTCACCCAGTCAGCGACGTCGGTCGCGTTCAGGTCCTCCATCCAGCGATACGGGTCGGTCACTTTGGTGCCGAAGAAGTCGTCGACCTGGTCGACCTTCTTTGTCTCTGGATAGTTGAGCTTCTGGCTCTGTTGGATTTGCGCGTTCGCGCTCGACGCCAGCAGCGAGACCATCGCGGCGACGGCGAACGTCCGCATCTGATTGAATTGCGGCATGGGTCCTCCCCTCATTGTGGGCGTCCCGAGTGTACGAGATCAGACATCGCGCATCCAGCGCTTCGTGACAGCCCGGCCGCGTCGCCGCGTAAGGATTCTGTTCGCTCGCGTCGTCTACGTACGGGAGCTAACATCCGGCGCATCTTCCCCCGCCACTCCTCACGAGACTGACATGCTCAGCCGTCACTTGGTTCGAATCGGACTAGTGCTTGCGTTGCCATACACCGCGGTCGCGCAGTCCAGACCGGCAGTGGATCCGATCCGCGACCTCGACACATATACCGCGAAGGCTGTTGCCGACTGGAGGGCGCCGGGTCTCGCGATCGCCGTCGTGAAAGACGGGCGCATCGTCTTCGCCAAGGGCTATGGCGTGCGAGAGCTCGGCAAGCCCGCGCCCGTCGACACGCAGACTCTGTTCGCTATCGGCTCGACGACGAAAGCGATGACCGCGGCCTCGCTCGGTATGCTCGTCGACGAGGGAAAGTTGAAGTGGGACGATCGCGTCACGAAGATCCTTCCCGGTTTTCAGCTCGCCGATCCCTACGTTACGCGTGAGCTCACCGTCCGTGACCTGCTCACGCATCGCGCGGGCCTCGGCAACGCCGACGTTCTCTGGTATCGATCCGATAACTCCGCGGATGAAGTGATTCGGCGTGTGCGCTTTGCCGAGCCGGAGTACTCGATGCGCTCGAGCTTCATTTACCAGAACATCATGTACGCCGTGGCGGGCGAGGTCGTCGCGAAGGCGAGCGGAGTTCCCTGGGAGCAATTCGTCCGCACGCGGATCTTCGCGCCGCTCGGCATGCCTAACGCGGTCCCGCTCGCTGATTCGTTGCGCGGCCGAACCAACATCGCGTCTCCGCACTATCGGTTCGGCGACACCATACGCGTGATCTCCAACGCCAGCGTCGACGCGGTCGCATCAGCCGGCGCGGTGTGGGCAAGCGTCGCCGACATGGCGCGTTGGATGCGCTTCGTCCTCGACAGCGGCCGCGTTAACGGCAGGCGGCTCCTCAAGCCGGAGACGTTCGCCGAGTTGCTCAAGCCGGAAACGATGGTGACGCCGGCCGAGTTCTATCCGTCGGCGAGCCTAACGAAGCCGCATTGGACCACCTACTCGTTCGGCTGGTTCCAGGAAGATTACAGCGGGAAGATGGTCGATTTCCATACCGGTAGCATCGACGGCATGGTCGCGATAATCGGCCTGATCCCCGATGAGAGATTGGGCGTGTACGTCCTTGCCAATCTGGATCACGCCGAGCTTCGGCACGCGCTCATGTATCGCGTGTTCGACGCGTACCTCGGCAATCCGCCGCGCGACTGGAGCGCTGACCTGCTCAAGCTCTATGGTGGTCTTCGCGCAAGCGCCGATTCGGCGCGGCGCCGGACCGAAGCGCGCCGGATTCCGAACACACGCCCGTCGCTCTCGCTCGATCAGTACGCAGGCACATACGCCGATTCGCTCGTCGGCAGCGTGGTCGTGTCGTTGGAGAATGGCAAATTGCGATTGCGCGCGAGCTCGACGCACGCGGGAACGCTCGAGCATTGGGAGTACGACACTTTCCGCTTGCGGTGGGACAACCCCTGGGAAGGATCGTCGTTCGCGACCTTCACGATCGGTCGGGACGGTGCGCCGAGCCGCCTCGACTTCGAGGGTGCCGTGTTGCGTCGCGTCGAGCGCCAGCGCGCGAGCGTCCAGCGCTGACAAATGATCCCCGTCGGCGCGTTTGTCCGCGCCGCTCGCTTCGCCGGGGTCAACTCGCCCGCTGTCGCCTAACGTGACAGCGCTCACATCCGTTTGGCTGTCAGAGTTCAGGTCGTTCGATCGTCATTGCTAGAGCGTAGCACCGCGCTCAACGCTCAACGCAGAACGCAATGACGCATCCTATTCAGACCACCATCGACTTTCAGGACTCGGAACCATTTCGGTTCGAGTGCGCGAGCTGCGGCACGCTGCACGAGGGCATCCCGAGTTTCGGGTGGGACTATCCCGCGCAGTATCTCGCCCTTCCCGACAGCGAGCGCGGGCGACGCGCCGCGCTGTCCGATGACACGTGTGTCATCGACGACGAATGGTTCTTCATCCGAGGCTGTCTCGAGATTCGCGTTCACGGTTATCAGGAGCCGCTGAACTACGGTGTCTGGCTCTCGCTCAGTCGTGAGAGCTTCGCGCGCTATGCGGCGAGCTTCGATGAGGTGAATCGCCGCAGCGGGACGACGTATTTCGGTTGGCTCTGTACCGCGATCCCCGGCTACCCTGATACGCAATTGCTAAAGAGCGTGGTCCAGGTCCGACCCTGGCCGACGCGTCCCCTCGTGCAACTCGAGCAGACAGATCATCCGCTCGCGCTCGAGCAACAGGGCGGCGTCAATCCGTGGCGCGTTCAGCAGATAGTCGAGCGCATCATGCATCCGAAGCACCGCTGAGCGTGGCGCGTGGCGCGTACATCGCGAGGGGTATGGCTCAGCGCACAACGCACCACGCGTCACGCCGTGTGCCGTCGCGCCTGGCACAATCGTCTGATTCGTACTATGGGCGCTGACGCGAACTCTCCTTCGGAGTCCGAGCCACTGCAGTTCGACGTTGCCGAAACTGGCGCCACGAGCGCGTCGGCGAACGCGACCTCCAGTCTCGCCACCTGTAGAGCGTGCTCGCGGCCAATCGCGAACACGTACTTCCAGGTCAATGGCGCCATCATCTGCGACTCGTGCCGCGGCGCGCTCGATCATCCCCGCGGAACGCGCTGGGGTCGCGGACTGCAGGCGACCGGTCTCGGTCTTCTCGCCGCGATCGCGGGATCACTCCTCTACTTCGCGGTCGCCGCGATCACCGGTCGCGAATTTGGTCTCGTCGCCATCGCCGTTGGATTCATGGTCGGGAAGGCCGTGCGTCGTGGTTCGCGCGGTCGCGGTGGTTGGGCATATCAAACACTTGCGATAGCGCTCACGTACCTCGCCATCGTCTCGACGTACGTTCCTCTGATCGCGAAGGAATTCGGGAAGGGAGGAGCGAAGGATTCGATTTCAGCGCACAGCGCCGCGCCGGTACACGATACGACCACCGCTCGCAGTCCACGAGCGGCAACCGGAAAAGCCGACAGCGGTTTCTCGGTCATGCAATCCGGCTCGCCCGTTGCCGCCGCGCACCCCGCTCGGCCGAAGCAGCACCTCGGCGCGGGGACCGTGTTGTTAGGCATCGGCGCGCTGATCCTCCTCGCCGCCCTGATTCCGATCTTCGCAGGATTCTCGAACATCATTGGATTACTGATCATCGGCATCGCGGTGTTCGAGGCGTGGAAGCTGAACCGGAAGGCGACACTCAACGTCTCGGGCCCGTATCGCGTTGGCGGCGGCGCGGAGGGCGCGGCGCAGGTTGGCTAACCCGGCAATCGCGCACGCCTGGGCCGAGTCGGACGCGTGCGGACGGTGTGGAACGGAGATCGCCCCCGCACTGCTCGTCTGTCCGTCGTGTCACGCGCTCGTTCATGCCGAATATCTCAAGCAGCTTGCCGCCGACGCCGAGCTCGCCGAAACGCAGGGCGATGTCGCTCGCGCGATCAGTCTCTGGCGTCAGGCGCTTGACCGGCTTCCTTCGGAAACGAAACAGTACGCGGCCATCGTCGATCGCGTGGCCGCGTTAGGCGACCGGTCCGCGACCGTTGCGCGTCGGGCGGAGATCGACCGCGTCAGAGGGAAGTACGGGAAGTACGGCGCCGCGGTGAGCGCCATTGCCGTTTTCGTGCTCAAGTTCAAGTTCATCATCGTTCTGCTGCTGACAAAGGGGCAGTTGCTCCTGCTCGGCCTCACGAAGTTGAGCACCATCTCCTCGATGGCGCTGTTTCTGGGTTTCGACGCGCGGTTTCTTGGTTGGCAGTTGGCGTTGGGCTTGGTGCTCTCGATCTACGTGCACGAGATGGGTCACGTCGCCGCGCTCCATCGGCATGGCATCAAAGCCTCTTCGCCGATGTTCATTCCGGGTCTCGGCGCCTTCATCCGCGCCCAGCAGCGGATTCACGGTGAGTGGGCGGAGGCCGACGTCGGCCTGGCCGGGCCCCTTTGGGGACTCGGCGCTGCCACCGCCGCGTACGCCGTCCATCGCGCGACCGGCAGCGCTTATTGGTTAGCTGTCGCGCACTGGGGCGCCCTGATCAATGCGTTCAATCTGTTGCCCGTCTGGCAACTGGATGGCGCTCACGCCTTCAACGCGATGTCACGTGCACATCGGGTGACGGCCGCCGCCGCTCTGCTCGCCGCGGCTATGTTGTCTGGAGAGCGCCTGTTCTGGCTTCCCTTCCTCGGCGCGTGCTGGGCCGTGGTCGCCAAGCCTCCGGCGCGAGCCGATGTGCGCGCCGTGGGGTATTACATAGCTCTCACGGGAGCGCTATCTCTCCTCGCCGCGCTCTCGGCTGCGCCGACCTGAACGCACCCGCATCGACCCGGAGTATTTGCGATGCCAATCAACGAGCTCGTCGACCGGCTTTTCGTTCCGATCGCGCTCGCGGTCGTTCTTCTGCTCGGCACCGCCGCCTATCTCGTCAGGCGCTCACTCAAGATCGACGAGTGGCCGCTCCGCAGTGAAGACGATGTTCGCGGCAAGGCCGCCGCACGCGCCGCGTTGACGCAGGCGCGCCGTATCCTGGGTCGAGCCGCGTGGCGCGCGCTGCTCCTCGTGTCTCTACTCTTCGCCGGTGTCGCGCTTCTCAACCAGTTGGCCTCGGACGTGTTGAAATAGCCGTCGGGCCGGGTTTTTGCCTCACGCGTTCGGTAAGACACACGCGTGGAGAAATGGGATGCGGTGGACGCCGGGCGGGGAAAGTTCGAACATCGAAGATCGGCGAGGCCAGAGTGGCGGTTTTCTCCCTGGCGGCCGCGCCGGCATGGGAATCGGCGGCGCCGTAGTGCTGCTCGTATTGAGTCTGATCTTTGGGCGCGACTTCGTCACCGGCAGCGCGCCGGCCGCCGATAGCACCCATGCTCAGGCGGCAAATGGAGAGCTCGTGAGCTCACCAGGCGAAGATCGCCTCGTGCAATTCGTCTCCTTTGTACTCGACGATGTGCAGAACACGTGGCGATCGATTCTCGGCGACGAGCACATCCCATATCGGGATGCGAAGCTCGTTCTGTTCCGCGACGCGACGCAATCCGGGTGCGGTGTGGCCCAGTCGACAATGGGCCCGTTCTACTGTCCGCTCGATGCGAAGGTGTATATCGACCTCGGATTCTACGACGAGCTGCAACGTCGCTTTGGCGCGCCCGGTGACTTCGCGGAAGCGTACGTGCTCGCTCACGAGCTTGGACACCACGTTCAGCATTTGCTCGGTATTGATGCGCAAGCCCGCCGAATGCAGCGGGAGAACCCGGCCATGGCCAACTCCATATCGGTCCGGCTCGAGTTGCAAGCGGACTGTTTTGCGGGGATTTGGGGACACAGCACGGAACAACGTCGTCTGCTCGAGCAAGGCGACATCGATGAAGGACTCAACGCGGCAGCGGCTGTGGGTGATGACCGAATCCAGCGGGCCACGACAGGGCACGTCAACGCCGAGACATTCACGCACGGATCGGCCGCGCAGCGGAGTGCATGGTTCAAGCGGGGCCTGACGACGGGTACGGTCGAAGCGTGCGACACGTTTGGCGATCGAGGGCCCTAACCGGGCTCTTACACAAATCGGGACGCGAACGATTGCGCGTCCGCGCGTCAGTCACAATACTGCCTTGAGTTCTCGAACGAGGCGGAGGCGTGCATGGGCGCTCGACGCGCCATCCGTTGCGCAGCGGTCGCGATCATCGTCGCAACGCCGGCCAAGGCCGGCGGACAGTGGACGAAGCTTCGCGGGCGCGTCTTCGACAGCGTCGCCGCGCTGCCTCTCGCCGGCGCGCACGTGGAGCTCGTCAATGCCGACGACCGATCGCACATCCTCTTCCACACTACTTCTGACTCGTTAGGTCGTTTCGTCGTCGACAGCGTGGGGCGAGGCCGCTACATCGCGGGCTTCATGCATCCGATGCTCGACTCCCTCGGACTCGCGATTACACAACGGCTCCTGACGATATCCACCGAGGGCGAGCTGTCTCTCGACCTCGCCGTGCCCGGTCCTGAGCGCATCGGGGACGCGCTCTGCGGCATCGGTGGGAAAGAGACGAATGGCGCCATTCTCGGATATGTGCTCAACTCGCACACTCTCGCTCCCACCGATAGCGCGACCGTGATCGCCGAATGGGCCGAGGTCATTCTCGGCAAGGGCGGTGTGGACCACGAGGTGTTGTCGCGCAAGACACTGACCGATGGCAACGGCTGGTTCGCTCTTTGTGGGTTGCCGACCTCGTCGTCGGTCATTCTTCGCGCGGTCAGTGGCGCGGATACGAGTGGCGGCATCGAGCTCGAAGTGCCCAAGTCGCGAATTGCGCGCCGCACCCTCTATCTCGATCGGCCGCTGCTGGCCGACCGTGCCGTCGCTGGCGTCTTCCGCGGCGACACATCGCACGCGCGAATCGATGGCGTCGTGACCGGATGGGTGCGCAGTGAGGACGGAGTGCCGATCCGCGGCGCGCACGTCAAACTCTACACGAGCAATGTTGTCGCCGTCACCAATGATTCAGGGGCCTTTCAACTCGCGGGCGTGCCCGGCGGCACGCAAACGCTCAGCACCCGCGCGCTCGGGTTCGTGCCTGACGAGCGTCCGATCGACGTCACCGATCAAAACATTCCGATCGTCGTCGGGATGCTCACGGTTCGCCGTTTTCTCGACACGGTGCATGTGCGAGCAAAGCGCCCGACGCTGACGAGCATCGTCGGCTTCGACGACCGCAGACGTTCCGGCGCGGGCAAGTTTTTCACCGCGGGTGATATCGACCGAATTCATCCGAACGAAGTCACGGACATTTTGCGGCACGCGCCGCAGGTTTCGTTGGCGACGGATAATAACCATCATATCCAGATCCGCATGCGCGGGGACCTCGAGAGTTGTACTCCGGCGATCTTCCTCGACGGCAAGCAGTTGATCAATTGGGAGCTGAGTGACCTCAACAGCCTCGTTCAGCCGGACGAAATCGGCGGCATGGAGGTCTACACGCCGGCGATGACGCCGGCCGAGTTCCGCACGCAGCAGGGCTGCGGCTCGATCCTCCTCTGGACGCGCACACCGGATCGGCTGATCAGACCGCACCGCTGATCGGGCGTTAGGCTCGGCGCTGCCAGAAGAAGTATGCGGGAACGCCGGCGAGCAGAATCAACACGCCGATCCCCGCCGACCGCGGATTCTGAATCACCGTGTTCACCGCCAGCGCCCAGAAGGCGGCCACGAAGACGATGGTGCTCCACGGATGCCCTGGCATGCGGAACCCGCCGTCCGGCGGCCGCGGATCGCGTCGGCGCAGCACAAGCAGCGCCGCGCCCGTCAAGCCGAAGAAGACGGCGTCGAGCGCGACGACGTAGTTTAGTATCTGTTCATACTTGCCCGAGAGCGCGATCACCGACGCCCAGATGCCCTGCACCGCGATCGCCACCACCGGCGCCCGCGATCGCTCGCTCACATAGGCCACGCCCTTGAAGAAGACGCCGTCGCGTGCCATCGCGAAGTACACGCGCGGCGCGGTCAGCATCCCCTGGCTCAGGAACCCGACTGTCGATACGGCGATGCCGGCGGCGATGAGGCGCCCTCCCGACGGCCCGAGCACGCGCCGCATCACTTCCGACGCGGGCGTCGTCGTCGCCGCCAAGTCGCTCGCGCCGAGGACGTGCAAGCAAATCACGTTCACGGCGACGTACAGTACGACGACACCGAGCACGCCAACGAGTAGCGCTCGTGGCAGGTCGCGGCGCGGCGCTCGCATTTCACCGCTCACGAACGACGCGGTTTGCCATCCGCCGTACGCAAAAAGCACCGGTACCATTGCCGCCGCCAACGCGGCAATCGGCAAGGGCACAGCGTTAGGCGGTGCCGGGGCACTCTCCGCCGCGCGCGCCCCGGCCCCGACCGCCACAAGCACCGCGACGGCGAGAATCTTGAGCACCATCAGCGCGCTTTGGACATTGCTGCCCGCGCGCACGCCGAAGCAGTTGATCGCCGTCAGGACCAGCAGCGTTCCTACCGCGAGCCCTGAAGTCGTTAGGCCCGTGCCCGTCAGCTCGCGGAAGTAGGCCGCGAACGTCATCGCGACCGCGGCCATTCCTCCCGTTTGCGTCACGAGCAGCAGCGTCCAGCCGTAGAGGAACGCCACCATCGGGTGGAACGCATCGCGAATGTAGGCGTACTGTCCGCCCACGTCCGGCTTGCGATCCGCCAGCTCGGCGTAGACGAACGCGCCAGCGAGCGCAATCACTCCGCCAACGATCCACGGCGTCAGAATCAGCGCTGGCGTGTGAACTTGCCGCGCAACCACCGACGGATTGATGAAGATCCCCGCGCCGATGATCCCGCCCATCACGATCATCGTTGCATCGAACAACCCTAGTCGCCGCGCGAGTGAACTGTCATCCCGAGGAGCAGAGCGACGAGGGATTTGCACCTCGCTCACGCTCGGTTCGGATCCGTGCGGGCTATTCACGCCTCCGCCGCTGCCGGCTGCGCAAACACCACCACGTATCCGCCTGGATCGCGCACGACGACCTCGTCCATGCCGTAGAAGGTCTTGCGACGCGGAATGACCTGTTCGACGCCCGACAGCGCGCGCTCAACTTCATCGATGTTGCTCACCTCGATGAACAGTCCCATCGCCGGTTTCGCGTTCGCTGAACCACTCGCCATGGGCGGGATGTCCTTCGCCACGCTTGCTCGCGACTGGTACATGATCTCGACACCGTCCTTCGCCAGGATCACGAACCCCAGTGACCCACCATCGGGCACCTCAACCGTCTTGGCGAAACCCAAACGCTCGACCCAAAAGGGGAGGCAGGGTTCGATCGCCTCGACCGTCAAGAGTGGACTCAGTTTGTGCATCTCGCTCCGCGCCATACGCATCTCCTTGTAGAGTTGGTGCCGCCAATCTGAGACGCGGCGTCCGGTGCGTCTTGGAAAAATGGAATCTTGGTCGGCCGCCTCGTCAGGCTGACGCCAGCCATTCACTCGGTGTTCTTCCGGTCAGCTCTCTGACCTCGCCCGAGAGATGCGCCTGGTCATAGAAGCCAGCGTCGAGCGCGAGCGCGGCCCAGTCGACAGTCGCCGCGACGCGCGCCTTCGCGAGCGCGTGCCGAACGCGCGCAACCCGCGCGAACATCTTCGGCGCAACGCCCACGTGCAGCGCGAACGATCGCGCGAGGTGCTGCCGCGTCACGCCGAGTGCCGGGGCGAGCGACGCGATCGAGAGATTGCCACCCGCGCGGAGAATGGCGCGTACCGCCGCATCGACGGTCCGATCGAGCGGGCGCGCGCGCTCGAGCCGGTGGTGAAGGAGCGCCTCGAAGGCTCCGCGCACCGCCGCCGGCTCGTGGCCATCGAGGTGTTCCAGGCTCAGCCCGCGATCGGCCCAGAGATCGGCGATCTGCACTCGGAGATCCGTCAGCGCCGCCGCTGGAACGCCGAGGAAGGGCAGCGCGCGTCCCGGCCAGAATCGCACGCCAACATACGAGAGGCGATCGTCGCCACCGATTACGAGCGGCCGCGTCATTGTGCCGACGGCGAGACTGGCATTTGGCGACTCGCTCCCGCGGTGGTAGCCGAGTACGAGATCGACGCAGCCGTCTGGTATGATATGCTCCGCCGCAGCGTTAGGCGAACCGGCGCCACGCGTCCAGAAACACTCCACGTACTCGCGCAGCGACGGAGGCGGCGCGTACTCGGTGTAGCCGTCGGCAAGCGGGGTCACGCTCAAACGCTATAGCGGACCCCGACGCCGGACCAGAGTGCTAGTGCGAATTCGGCGGCGTATACCCTTGCTCGCCCGGCCGCGCCGGGCGCGATTCGCGGTCGCCAAACGGCGTCTCCCCCGATATGTCAAAGCACGTCACGGCACGGAGCGCGGTCTCGCTTCCTTGCACCGCCCCGGCGGCGCGCCAGGCACCGAAGTTCCAGCGTCTCCAATCTCGATGTTGCGCCACGGGCTCGCTGCCCGCCTTTCCCCACCGCTGCAGCAGACTCCGCACCGCATCGCAACGTGCTTTCACCTCGGTGAAACGACTCGGAGTGCCGACCGGCGACACCGGCTGCGCAACGAGCGCACCCACTACCTCTCGCACGGCGTCTCCCTCGAGGCCGCCCGTGAGATACCGGTAGTCGAGCGGCGCATCGACGCTCGTCTGCTTTTGATCGTTTACCGCAACGCTGTCCGCGACCCGGAGCGCCGTTGCGGCGCGCTCGATGTTCACGCGTGCAACGAGCTGTTCTGGATTCACGACATTGAGCGCGGCGAGGGTCAGGAATCCAGTAATCGTCATTCCGGCGGCAAAATCACGCGTTCGCCCTCGCAGCACCGTTAGGCCGAACCAGGCGAATACCATCGCCAGCCACGCCATGAACACGCTGGCGAACATGCGGTCCGTGCTCAGGCCGTAGTAGTGGACGTACAGCGCCATGCGTCCGAAGGCCGACGCCATCACGCCGCCAAGAAGCACGAGCAACGGGAGCGCGAGCAAACGATGCCGGCGCACCGCCGCCACGTCATCGTCCCGAAGCGCCGCGCGCGTCCCGAGAAGCACCGGCAAGACGAGTAACGATACCAAGACGAGCTCGAAGAAACCCTTTCGCGCGTACTGCGCATAGCTCAACCCCGTTGTCGATCGAACCAGCTGCTCGCCGCCGAACAGCCACTCGATCTGCACGCCGACGAACAACAGGAATAGCGCGACGAGGCCCCCCAACACGATCGTCACATCCAGACTGCCTAACGTGAGGAGCATGCCGTCGCGAAGGCGTTTGGCTGAGCGATCGTCCAGCATCGCGGTGTACAGTCCGGTACCCGCCACCCACGCGAAGACGCCCCCCACGAAGAGGTGGCTGACCACCTCACCGATATCGATCTTTGGAAGCTTGAGAAGGGACCCGAAGAGCGGATCGGCCGAACTGAAAAGCAAAGCGAAAACGAAGAGTAGCGGCACGGTAATCAGCGTTGCGCGGAGCAACGCTTTCGTGCGCTCCCCGCGCCACGCATTGGGCACGTCGACGAAGGCTGCAGCGCCAATGGCGCGCGGGATGGCCGTGACTCCGGCGCTCGCCACTCTCCCTAGTGCTTGTCCCACATCCCGCACGCGCTGGCCGAGAATGCTTCGCATCGGCGACGCGAGTGAGGAGGTGGACGCGAGCAGAGCAAGCGCGAGAACCGCCGCCACGAAATCATAGAACAGCAGCGATGAGCTGTCGCGCCAAGCGAACGCCGCGCCGAAGAAAACCGCGGTGGCGAGCCAACCCAGTTGTTCGCGCGACACGCCGTCGCTTCGTCGGTGCGCGAGGTGGAGGAAGGTGCCCGCGAGGGCGAGCATCCACACTGAGAATCCGACCCCGAACCCTGAATGGATCAGAGCATCGGCGAGACCGCCGAGGAGCAAGGCGTCCAGCAGAATTCGGCGAGCGGTGGAGCGACGGTCCGAGGGTAGCGGCGGCGCGGCGCTGCCAGCAGATGTTGTGAGTCCCATGAGGAAACCCGGCAAGGATGGTGATGAACTTTATGATGCAGAGTACTTGACGTCAATGGCACGTTTTACCCTATCCCCTTCCCCCTAGCCCCTGGATTGACGATCACCCACCATCGAACGCTTTCTTCTCACCGCGCATCTAATCCCCTCGAGCACCGTGACACGGACCGCGTTTGCCCTCCAGACGAACTCCAAGGTGAACGAACCCGAGCTCATCGCCCGGGTTCTCGCCGGTGACCGGCTTGCCGGGCGCGAGCTGTACGACGCCCACGCACCCCGTGTCTACAGGCTCGCCTATCGCCTAACGGGGGACGCGGAGCTCGCACGAGAGTTCACGCAGGACACTTTCGTTCGCGCATTCCATCGGCTTGCCGATTTCCGCGGCGATGCCGCCTTCTCGACCTGGATCCACCGTATCACCGTCACCGTCGTCGCCAATGCCATGCGCAAGGTCCGCCGCCTCCGCGAGCGGGAAACCGACCTCTCCGACCTCGACACCGCGTATCCCGCGGGCGCCGTCGCCCGACGGGTCGATCCGGACCTCCGCGACCGGCTGGCGAAAGCGATCGACGGCCTCCCCGAGATCTATCGCACGACCCTGATCATGCACGACCTCGAAGGCTACACCCACACGGAGATCGCCGGCGTGCTCGGCGTCGCCGAAGGTACCTGCAAAAGCCGATTGTCGGCCGCCCGCGCGCAACTCCGCGCTGCGCTTGCCGATTTCGCGAAGGAGTACGAGACATGACCGACGAAAACCGCGACCGTCTGGACGAGCTGCTGCAAGACGCCGCACTCACCTATAATCGACCCCCCGACGAGCGGCACATGCCTCTCGACGAGATCTGGGCCGGTGTCGAAGCGCAGGCGTTCCCGGCAACGCGCACAGCCTCTCGTTACTCACACTGGCTGCGCATCGCCGCCGCGCTCGTGATCGGCGTCGGCATCGGGCGCCTCTCGTACGTCCTCGGTCGCGCGAAGCCGACTCCCGGTACGTCGGCAAGCACGATCACTGCCCCAGATAGCAGCCCACGTATTTCGTCCACGGCAACGGCGCCGACGCAGCCTCTCGATCCGGCCACGTCTCGATACTTGGGTCAGGCCGCGGCGCTTCTCATCGCGCTGCCAACGGAGACCAATGGCGCGCGCCCCGATCAAGCATTCATGAAACGCGCGAACGAGCTTCTGCTCACTACGCGCCTTTTGATCGACTCTCCGTCGGGAGCAGACCCCGCCCTCCGCAACCTGCTCGACGATTTGGAGCTGGTGCTCGTGCAAGTCGTGCGGCTGGAAAAGGAGCGCGATCACAGCCGTAGCACCGAGATGGAGCTCATTCAGCAAGCGCTCGACCAGCGCGACGTGATTCCACGGCTGCGCAGTGCCGCCACGGAATACTCCGCCGATGACTGAGTTGGCCTTTGCCATTGCCCCGAGTCCACCGATTTGCAATCACGCTCAGAGCATTCGAAGGAGATCACTCTGATGAAGTGCCTAACAATATTGATGTGCATCGCAGTCGCTTCGGCCCCTCCGCGATTCGCGTCGTCGCAGGCAACGCCGCCCGCGTCGCCCACGCCGCCTGCGCAACCGACCACCCCGCGTCCAGCCCGCGCGCCGCGCGCTGCGACATCGGCCGAGTGGCGATATCAGATCGACGCTCGCTTGGACCAGGAGCGCCAGTCAGAGCTCCAGGAGCTGCAGGCAGAGCGCCAGGCGGAGCTCCAGGATCGTCAGCGTGAGCTCGAGGAACGCCAGGCCGATCGGATGGCGGAGCAGGAGCGTCGAATGCAGGAGCGCATGTTCGAGCGCGACCTAACAAGTCCCCGCGCGACGACATTCCAGTTCGTCGAGCCGGCGGCGGCGCCGGTATCCCCGCTTGCCCCTCTCGCGTGGTCCGACCAAGCGCGAGTTCCCGAGTCACTCGACGGCGCATTTCTCAATCGGCGGCCTCCGGCGGCGTGGGCCCAGGGCGATCCCGCCGATTCGCTCTACCGCGTCGCCCGTGAGTCGCTCAATCGCGGCGACTATCGTCGCGCGGCGCAGCTCTTCAACGATCTCACGCGGCGCTATCCGAGCTCCTCGTATGCTTACGTCAGTAGCTACTACGAGGCGTTCTCGCGCTACCGGATCGGCACCACCGAAGAATTGATGGCCGCCGATCGCGCCCTCCGCGCGATCGCCGATCGATCGGCGCCGACAGGAAACGGCTGGCGTGACAACACGGACGTCGACGGCCTTCGCACGCGCATCCGAGGCGCGCTCGCCATGCGCGGCAACGATGGCGCCGCGGTAGAGGTCGAAAAGAAGGCGCGTGACGCAGGCACCTCTTGCGATCAAGAAGACCTCATGGTCCGCGTCGAGGCGCTGAACGCGCTGAGCCAGATGGACGCCGCGGCCGCGTTGCCCATTCTCAAGCGTGTCCTCGAGCGAAAGGAAGACTGCCTCGTCGAGCTCCGGCGCCGGGCGATCTTCATGCTCGCGCGACGCGCCGATAGCGAGGCGACGTCGCTCCTCATCTGGTCCGCCAAGAACGACCCGAATGTCACCGTCCGCTCCGAGGCGATCTCCTATCTCCCTCGCATGCCCGGCGACGCTGGCGCCGCTGCCCTCGAGGACATCCTCCGCACCTCCGATGACGAGCGCATTCAACGCACTGCCGTCCGCGCGCTGATGTCCTCCGAGAGTCCGCGCGTCCGGTCCAGTCTGCGTGGTCTGCTCGAGCGGCGGGACGCTTCGGAAACGCTCCAGCTGCAGGTGCTCGAGGCCTACAGCAAGGAGCGCAGCACGCCCGACGATGCCGCGTACCTTCGCCAGCTGTACAACAGATCCGACAGCGAGCGAATGAAGATGGCCATCGTTTCGGCGCTGGCGCGAATCGGTGGCAAGGACAATCAGGATTGGCTCGCTGGTCTCGTGCGGAACACGAGCGAGTCGTCGCAGATGCGATACGCGGCGTTACAACGCTTGAGCCGATCGGACCTTCCCGTTTCCGAGATCGACAGACTCTATGACGCCTCGGACTCGCGACCGATGCGCGAGCAGCTCATCTCGGCGCTCGGGAGCCGGAAAGAGCCGGAGGCCACCGACAAGCTGATCGAGATCGCGAAGAATAGCACCGATCTCGATATGCGCCGGCTGGCGATCAACTATCTCTCGCGCAAGAACGATCCGCGCGCCACCAAGCTGCTCATGGAGCTGATCGAAAAATGAGGAAATACATAACCCTGCCCGGTGCGAGCCGCCTGCTCGCGGTTGCCGCCCTCGCGCTCGCGACGCCGGTCCCGGCGCAATCGATCGCACGGCGCATTGCATCCGCCCCCGAAGGCCGCGTCCAGTTCAGCTTTGCCGCGAGGCCTGATGTGTGCGGCAACGGTCGCAGTTACATCCAGACCGGTCCGAACAGCTTTTCCGGATCGTGGGACGACACTCGCCGGATGGATCCATGCGTCGCTGGTCCGGTGCGCGTCGTGCTCGATCGAGCCGACCGCGAGGTTATTTCGTTGCAGACCTTTGTCGGCCCACCAAGCGTCGATCCAGGGACGACGGATCTCGGTACCGTTCGCCCCGAAGACGCAGTCGACTATCTCTTTTCGCTCGCTCGTGAGGCCGAAGGGCGCGTCGGACGAGAGGCAATCTTGCCGGCGGTGCTCGCCGACGGGGTTGGCACGAGTGCCGACTTGCTCGCGATCGGACGCGACGCCACGCGCCCGCGTGAGACTCGCCGTTCGGCGCTTTCCTGGCTCGGGCAGACGGCCGGCTCGCGTGGAGCTATCCCGGCACGAGTGACCGATGCGCTCCTCCAGATTGCGCGGGACGAAAACGACAATATGGACGTCCGGCGCACTGCGTTAGGCGTCCTCTCTCGCCTCGACCACGGGGCTGGAATCCCGCCGCTCATCGACTTGGCGCGGGCCAACCTCGCCGGCGATCGAACCTGGCTGTCAAAGGAGTCGCTCGGCGCTCTCGCGCGCTCGGGTGATCCACGCGCCCGCGATTTCCTGCGGAGCGTCGTTCAGCGCACCGACATTGCCGACGACGTCCTTTATACCGCCATTCGCGGCCTGGGTACGGAGTACGCCACTGGCAGCGATGGTGAGCTCCTTCGGCGGATCTATCCGAAGCTGACCGGAGATCGCTCGCGAGACGCGGTACTATCCGTCGTCGCCGAAATGGGTGGCGCGGAAAACACGAGGTGGCTGCTCGGAATCGCCCGCGACGAGAGCGCGCCGATCGCCGCGCGTCGCCGCGCCCTTTCTTATGCTTCTCGCGCCGGGGTTCCCACCGCGGATCTCGTGAGGCTGTACGACACGACCACCGATCCTCAAATGAAAGACGCGCTCATCGGTTTCTACGCCCAGAGCGGCGACAAGCAGGCCGTCGACAAGCTCCTTTCCATCGCAAAGAACGACGAAAATCCGGGTATCCGTCGGCGCACCATTGCCCAGCTGTCTCGCTCCGATGACCCGAGGGTGAAGGAGTTCCTCAAGGACCTCATCGAGCGGTAGCGTCCGTTCGAGGACCCGCTGCGTGTCGCGGATGGTGCGCGTCGTCACAGCACCCGCAGCGACACGATGGATAAGATTGCGGGTCCTCAAACGGGTATAAAAATGATTCAGCTCCGTTCGCTAGCCATTCTAGCGATTCTCGCAGGCGCTGGCGCGTGCAAAGTTTCGAATGAAAATGCTCGCGCTGACAGCGTTCGTACCGCCGAGCAACTGAAGCTTACCAATCAGCTCGCGGCTCAGAAGGATTCGCTCGTGACCGTCGTGCTCGACGCCGACAGGTTCATCTCCCAGATCGACAGCCAGATCACGCGGGTGAAAGACATCCCCGCGCCAAATCGCAAGAAGGACAGCGAGAGTCCGATTCAGGACCAGCTTCAGGCGCGTAAGGACCTCCTCGTGAGAGTCAATGCACTCGTGAAGCGCGCGCAGACCACGGCGCGCGAGCTCGCGGTGGCAAGAGGTCATGTGAAGAATCTGTCCTCGGACAGCGCCAAGCTCGTGGCTTCGATCGATTCGGACCAGAAGATGATCCTCGACTTGAACTCGACGATCCAGCGCCAGACGACGCGCCTCGCCTCGATGCAGGTCCAGGTCGACAGTCTCGCCGGCGCCAATGCCAAGCTTGGCACCGAGCTGTCTCTCCTCGAGACGACGCATAACAAGGTGTACTACGTCATCGGTCGTGAGGACGACCTGCTGAAGAAGGGCATCGTTGTCCGCGAAGGCGGCGCGAATCTCCTTCTCGCGCACCCGGGCCGTACGCTGCAGCCCGCACGCACGCTCGATGCTACGCAGTTCACGGCAATCGATCAGCGTGAGGTAAAGGAGATCGCTGTGCCGGATTCGACGCGCCAATACGCGATCGTATCGCGCCAGAGCCTCGATGACGCGGAAGTCGCCAATCGCGACAAGACGGCCTTCAAGGGCAACCTGAAGATCAAAGACGCCGACAAGTTCTGGTCGCCGTCGAAGTACCTGATCATCGTCGAGCGCTAGGCCAGATAGCGCAAAACGCGTGACCACACGGGCCCGGCCGCAGTACGCGGCTGGGCCCGTTCGCGTAACCACCGTTGCACACCATTGTACTAATTGTCTAGTATAATGGTACCTCATGTCGCTGACCGTCGACCTGGCGGATCCCACCCCGATCTACGCCCAGCTCGAGCGCGTCATCCGCGCCGAGATCGCCACTGGCCGACTCGGCGCCGGCAGCCGGCTCCCCACAGTACGGCAGCTCGCCGTTGAACTTCGTATCAACGCCAACACTGTGGCCAAGGTCTACTCCGGCCTCGAGCGCGCTGGCGTACTCAGCACGCAGCGGGGCGTCGGCACCTTTGTTCGTGAGCACGCCGAGCCGCACGCAAAAGTGAACGCGCGCGAGCGTGAGCGCCTGCTCAACCAGGTGACTGACCGCCTGCTCGCCGACGCGCACGCGTTCGGCCTCGATATCGATGAGGTCTTGCATCATCTCGACTCCCGTCGGACGAAGGCGCGAGTATCGACCGGCGTGCCGTGACCACGAATTCAAGGCCGAGGAACGTTGACCTCGGACACCGTGCCGGTGAATGTTTGATGCCGTTCCCCCTCCCCGGCCTCTAGCCCCTTCGCCTGTGTCTCAGCCTAGCGTTGTAGCCACCGCCCCCAGCACGTCTCTGTGGGAAGACTTCATCGACATCTTCGTTTCACCGGCGAGTGTGTTCCGTCGCCGTGAACGGGGTAGTTGGATCATTCCGCTCCTCATCGTAACCATCCTCGTCGGCATTCTGGCCATCGCGAGCAGGGGAGTGATGCAGCCCGTCATGGACGCGGAATTCGAGCGCGCCGCCGACCAGATGCGCAAGAATCCGCAGATCACCGAAGAGATAATCGAGCGCACACGAGGATTCTCGATGTGGGCGGCGACTTGGGGCCCGGTCATTCTCACGCCAATCGCCGTGATCATTGTCGGGTTCATGACCTGGCTCGTCGCGAAGATCGTCGACTCCAAGCAGACGCTGCATGCCGCGCTCGTCGTCGCGAGCTACTCGTTCGTGCCTCGCGTCGTTCAGGGAATCTTCAACGCAATTCAGGGTCTGTTGCTGAAGCCCGAGCAGCTCGGCGGAGTCGTGAAGCTCTCGCTCAGCCCGGCGCGTTTCGTCAATCTGAGCACGACCAGCCCGGTCGTTGTGCAGATACTAAACCGCTTCGATCTGTTCACGATCTGGGTGACGGTGCTGCTCGCGATCGGCGTGTACGTCACGGGCCGCGTGTCGAAGGGGCAGGCCACCGCCGCCGGCGTTCTGTTCTGGGTCGTCGGCTCGCTCCCAGCGCTTCTCGGCGCCCTTCGCCAGGCGGCATCGTAGCGGTCTACGCCGCTTGTGCCGTTCCGCACTCCGAGCAGAATTTCGCCGCTCGCGGTAGGGACGCCCCGCAGCTCGTGCAGAACTTCGTCGCCACGGTACCGGCCGCTCCTGCAGCGTTAGGCGGGGCGGCCGGCGGCGTCTTGTTCGTGAGCGCGTCGGCCATGGTTTTTCCCATCGCGAGCCCGGCGCCCAGACCAGCGCCGAGTCCAGCGCCGCCGCCCGGATTCGCCGCCGCGATCGGCATCGATTGAGCTGCCTGAAACTGCGTGTAGTCGCGCAGGTTCCCGACGATGTTCATCCCGATGCGCTCGTCGAGCTTCTGCTGCAGGTCCTCGGGCAACGAGAGATTCTCGACGACGAACGAGTCGAGCCCCAGTCCGAGATCGGTGAAGATCGTCGCGAGCTGCTCCGTGAACGCTCGGGACAGCTCGTTGAGGTTCGACGCCATGTCCATGAATGGGATCTTGCTCTGCGCGAACGCGTCCGATACCCGGCCGACGATCGTGTTGCGCAAATGGCCATCCAGATCCTGGACCGTGTACAGATCCCGCGTGCCGCTCACCTTCTGGTGAAAGAGGAGCGGATTCACCATGTGGTACGAGTACATGCCGAAGCCGCGCAAGCGGATCATTCCGAAATCCTTGTCGCGGATCGCGATCGGATTCGGCGTCCCCCATTTCTGATTGGTCTGTAGCCGGGTCGAGAAAAAGTAGACGTCCGACTTGAACGGGGACTGAAAGCCTTTGTCCCAGTTACGCAAGTTCGTAAGCAGCGGCAACGTTCGCGTTTCGAGCGTGTAGAGCCCCGGCTTGAACGCGTCGGCGGCCTTGCCCTCGTTCACGAAAAGCGCCATCTGCGACTCGCGCACCGTGAGTTGGGCGCCGTACTGGATTTCCATGTCCTGCATCGGATACCGATAGGCGAGGACTCCCTCTCCGGTTTCCGTCCATTGAATGACGTCAACGAATTGTTTTCGAATGAAGTCTCGGAGGCCCATCGGTTCCTCACTGTTGCGCCGGTCGAATCGGAAGGGGCGTCCGGGCATGTCACGGCCGCCCAGAATAGACGAGCGCGGCGACGTAAGGCAATCGCCTCCTACCCCGGGTCAGACGTCGTTCGCAAGCATCTGACGAAGGCGCTCGTCGTACCGCCGGCTGCAGGTCAGTCGCGTTCCGCTGCGGAGGATGATCACGAGGTCGCCGTGGAACCAGGGCTGCAGCTCGCGAATCGCGTCGACGTTCACTATCGCGGACCGGTGGACGCGCAAGAAAAGTCCCGGATCGAGCTTTGTTTCGAGCGTGCGGAGGCTCTCGCGTACCAAGTGGCTCGTGGCGCCGGCATGTAGCCGAACGTAGTTGTCAGCTGCCTCGATCCAGTCGACCTCCTCCGTTCGAACGAAGAAGGCGCGACCGTTCGCCTTGACGGCGATTCGCGTTAGGCTGCGGTTTCCGGTCGCGCCGCGGTCAGAGAGGCGTTCGGTGTGAAGTGCCACCAATCGCGCGTCGACGACGCCGGCGGCACGACGCTCGAGCACGCGCGCGCGCGCCCTATCGAGTGATTCGCGGAATCGTTCGCGCCCGACTGGTTTCAATAGATAGTCGAGCGCATGCGCGTCGAAGGCACGGAGCGCGTGCTCGTCGTACGCGGTCACGAACACGACCACTGGCAACTGCTCGACGGTTAGCGACTCGAGGACCTGAAAGCCGTCGAGCTCGGGGATTTGTATGTCGAGGAAAACGAGATCGGGCGCCTGGCGGCCGATCGCTTCGGCGGCCTTTCTGCCGTCCGTGCACTCGTCCACGATCTGGATGTCACGCTCGTTCGCGAGCAGACGACGCAGCCGTCGAAGCGCCAGCGGCTCGTCATCGACGAGAACGGCGCGAATCGGCGCCGCCGCACGCGGGCTGGGGCGAGCGCCATTACGCTCCATGCAGCACTCCCCCGTTAGGCCGCGGCAGTCCGGGCGTGACGTCGTTCTGATGGCGGGCAACGGTGTCATGCAGTGGCAGTGTGAGCGAAGCCACCGTGCCGCCGGTTACACGACCCTGCAGAGTGAACACATAATTCGTCCCATACAACTGGCGCAGACGCGATGTCGTATTCGGTATTCCAACGCCTTCGCGGTGAGCGGATTCCGGGTGCCGGCGAGCCCGCGCTGCATCGAGTCCGATGCCATCATCGCGGACTTCGAGCAGCAGCTGCTGCTTTTTCAGATCGCGCCGCGCAATGACTTCGACTTGGCCACCGGTCGCGCGCGGCGCGATCCCATGACGGATTGCGTTTTCGACGAGCGGTTGCAGCACCAGGTTGGGAACGAGCGCTTCCATTGCACCCGCGTCGACGTCGAGCGTCACCTCGAGACGCCCAGCGAACCGCGCGCGCTGAATCACCAGATAGCGCTCCAGCAGCGCCAGTTCCTCGCCAAGCGATATCTCCTGCGCCTCCGCTGAGCCAATCGTGTGGCGCAGTAATTCGCTCAGGTGCGTAATCATCCGCTCGGCGCCCTCGGGATCGGCGTGAACCTGCTCTGAGATTGCGTTGAGCGTATTGAAAAGAAAATGCGGCTGGAGCTGCATCTTGAGCAGTCCGAGCTGGGCGTGTGCGAGCTGCGTCTTGAGACCGACGGCCGCCAACTGCTCGTCCCGATACATGCGCTGATACTCGAGCGCGACGGCGACCGCCACGATCGCCCAGTAGACGAAGACCTGGAGCGCCATGGAGGCCAGGATTCCAGCCGACCCCATGCGAACCGCCGGTATCACCACACCGACGACCAAACGCAGTTGCATTCGGGCCACGAGAAAGGCAATCGTCGCCGGCAGATGCACCGCTAACGAACGCCACGGGTGTCGCGTAAAGTTGAAGCGCCGCGTGAGCCAAAGAATGCCTGGCGCAAGCAACGCCCACACATACCAGTCTGCTAGCGAAAAGGCGAGGAGTCGCGCGACGGAGACCGTTCGTGTTCCGCCGTACGAATAGGTGATCACCGACTGCACGGCGAAGACGACGCCGATCGCGGTCCAAACTCCGACGTATGTCGCGAATGCGACCGCTCGGCGCGTGGCAGAGATGCGAGATTCAGGCACCCTCTGATGTAGTGGCGGGCGCGGCAGTCGGCCAGGCGGGTGGGGCGAGCGGGTCTTTCGTGATGGCGTGTGCCGGCGAGCGCTCCTTATTGACGGCGCCGACAGGTCCGTGCAGTGTCCCCCACCATGGCTCACACAACCGACGTCGTCATCGTTGGACTCGGGGCGATGGGAAGCGCCGCGCTTTATCATCTCGCGCAGAGAGGCGTTCGCGTCGCCGGGTTCGATCGATACACACCGCCGCACGCTCTCGGATCGACGCACGGGCTCTCGCGGATCATTCGTGAGTCGTACTTCGAGCATCCGCGGTACGTCCCACTGGTGCAGCGCGCGTACGATCTCTGGTTCGATCTCGAGCGCCGCTCCGCCCGCCGTCTCTTTCATCAGACAGGGGGTCTGATGATTGGCCGCCGGGACGGCGTGCTCGTCAGCGGCGCCATGCGGAGCGCGCGAGAACATGGCCTCGAGCACGAACAGCTCACCGCGGCAGCGGCGCACGCGCGCTTTCCCGGTTTCAAGATACCTAACGAGATGATCGCCTTCTACGAGCCGCGTGCCGGGATCCTCGATCCAGAAAATTGTGTAGATGCTCATCTCCAGCTCGCGGTCGACGCCGGCGCCGAAGTGCACGCCGAGGAACCCCTCCGCGAATGGAGCGTCGGCGGCGGGCGGGTGCGCGTCGTTACGTCAAAGGGCGAGTACGACGCGGCTCGCTTGGCTCTTTGCGCTGGAGCGTGGACACCGGCCCTGCTCCGGGACGACTCGGTTCGGCTCCGAGTCGAACGGCAGGTGATGCACTGGTTCACGCCCGCGCGCGACCCGGAGCTCTTCACGCCGGCCTCTTGTCCGATCGCGATGATCGAGTACGCCCCCGATCGATTCTTCTATTTCGTTCCCGATGGTGGTGACGGCGTGAAGGCAGCCATTCATCACGAAGGCGAGGAAACCGATCCGGACGTGGTTCGCCGCGACGTCGACGAAGAAGACGTCGAGCGCGTGACTGAACTCCTCGCGACCTATCTTCCAGCGGCCGCCGGCGTGCGACGCCGTTCGGCGACGTGCCTCTACACGAACACGCCCGATGGCCATTTTCTCATCGCGCCGCACGCTGAACACAGCGATGTGCTCATCGTGAGCGCGTGCTCGGGGCACGGATTCAAGTTCGCGAGCGCGATTGGCGAGGCGGTCGCCGATCTCCTGATGGGAACTCCACGACCGGACCTGGAGCCTTTTGGACGCGAGCGGTTGACGGCAAGTACATAGACGGCTATCTATATATTCGATGACGATCGATCAGGAACGTTTCGCTCGAATTGCCAAGGCGCTCGCCGATCCCAGGCGATTTCAGATTCTTGAAGAGATCGCCAATTGTCGCGAGGTGGGGTGCCAAAGACTGTGCGAGCAGTTTCCGGTCGCCCAACCCACGATGTCGCACCACTTGAAGGAGCTTGCGAGAGCGGGGCTCATTGAGCCTTGGCGAGAAGGACAGTTCGTGTTCTATCGATTTCGAGCCGATGTATTCGAGGATTACGTCGGAGCGCTCGAGGTTCGGCTCGCCATGGGCTCGTCGGCGATGGCTCGGCGGGTAGCTGAGCGGCGGGCTCGCGACGCCGCTTCTCGAATGGACCGCGACACGAGAAGCTGACGCCGGCGGCGGCACCTAAGGGACGGGATCTTCTTTCGGAATGTAGTAGTTATATAGATGGATATAGAAATGCCGATTCTATGAATCGGCGGAGGTGAAGGATGAATGAAGTCAGGGTCGAGGGTCCTGTCATTGAGGTGACCGATGAGACCTTCTCCGCGGAGATCGAGGCGTATCGCGGCGCTGCGATCGTCGATCTTTGGGCGGAATGGTGTGGCCCATGCCGAGCGCTGGGTCCCATTGTTAGCGACCTCGCACGCGAATTCGAAGGGCGGGTCAAAGTCGCCAAGCTGGACATCGACAACAATCCGGTGACCACCGCGCGCTACAACGTGCGGTCGATCCCGACGCTTCTCTTCTTCCGCGACGGACGGTTGGTCGAGTCGGTCGTCGGATTGCGTTCTAAGAACGAGCTCGTCGCGCGTCTCGCCAAGCTCGCGGCGTGAGGAGGAAGTTGACGGAGGGCGGGGAGGATAGATATGAAGTCGAAAAATTCCAGAGTAGCCAAGCGCCTGCCGGCGCGCGCCGGTGTCTCGGCCGCCGAGGGTGCAGAGCTGCTCGATCTCTACATCTCGGAGTTGTCTCGTGCGCCCGTGCGTACGGCTCCGGACCAAAAGCTGCTCGCGCGCCGCTATCGCGACACGTCGCTGCCTAGCGCGGAGCGCGAGACGGCGAGGGCCGAGCTAATTCGCGCGAATTTGCGGTTCGCGTTTTCGATCGCGAAGCAGTATCAGCACCGCGGACTCGGGCTCGAGGATCTCGTGAGCGAGGCCAACGCTGGACTGGTGCGTGCGGCGGACAAGTACGATCCCGACGTCGGCGTGAATTTCATCAGCTACGCCGTGTGGTGGATCCGTCAGGCGCTCTCCTCGGCGGTGACGAAGCACGGACATGCCGTTCGTGTCCCCCTAGGTCGAGCCACGGACGTTTCGCGCATCGCTCGCGCTCAGCACGTTCTTCGGGACAAGCTCGGTCGTGAACCAAGCGACGACGAGGTCGCGCAGATCGCGTCGTTGGACGTGGAGCTCGTGCGCAGCATTCGCGCGCTGTCTCAGCCGACGTACTCGTTTGACGAGCCGGTGGCGGGACGCCGGGGTGATCCGTCGCGACTTACGTTGGCTGACGTGATCGCCGTCGAGCCGGTGGACGACGCGCCCAGTGGTGCGCCGTCGCTCGAGGACGAGTCGCGGCGCGCTGCACTTGATCGGGCGATGGACGTTTTAAGCCCGCGCGAGCGGCAAGTGCTGGTCATGTACTATGGACTTGGCGGCGATGAGCCGATGACGTTGAAGCAGATCGGAAACGCTTTCGGCGTGAGCCGTGAGCGTGTTCGCCAGTTGCGCGAGCGCGCACTCGGTCGGCTCA
>DATEHJ010000429.1:0-2296 GCA_035279645.1 Gemmatimonadaceae bacterium | reverse complement strand
TCGAGCGGGTTGTACGACGTCGGCACACCGGGGCGAGTGCAGTTGTTCTACTCCCGGCGGCTCGGGCTTGATACGAATGGCGTTCCGGTTCCGATCATCGGCGGCGCGCGGATGTATGGAAAGCAGGGGCCGTGGGCGATCGGGTTGTTGGATGCAAGAACGGGTGGAACCGAGAACGCCAACGACCTCGCCGTTCGCCTCGGACGCGACGTGTTGGATCGGTCGACGGTTGCGGCGATGTTCGTCGAGCGCACGGCGCCCAGGATCGACGAACGCGGCGCCGCCGTTGATCTCGATTTTCCGCTCGTCGTGCGCGGTCGCAACGTGGAGCCGCACTTCTGGCTGATGGGCACGCACACGCGCTCGAGCCCCGGAACGCCACTCGCTTGGCGGGTCTCGACCGATTACCCCAACGATCTGTTCGACAACTTTGTCTCGTTATACCGAATCGATGACGGCTTCGCGCCAACGATGGGCTTCGTTCGCCGCACAGATATCTGGGAGACGACAGGCCACATCGACTTCACGCCGCGCCCCGGCATCCTCGGCGTTCGCCAACTAGACCTCACGCCCATTCCAAGCTGGGACATCATCACCGATCGCACCACCGGCGATCTCACGCGTCCATCGACGTGGCAAACAGCGGACTTCGAGTGGCACGCGCTCGCGGGCGACCTGCAATCCGGCGATCACCTCGAGGTCAACATCGTTCGGGACTTGGACGCGCCGACGTCGACCTTCGACGTTTTCCGCAGTGTGACCATCGCACCCGGCCGCTACTGGTGGACGAGCGGCAACGTGCAGTACGAAACGAACGCCGGCCGACCGTTGAGTCTCGGCGCTGTGTTGAGCACCGGCCAGTTCTACGATGGGCACAGCAGCACGGCGGAGCTCTCCGGGACATTCCGCGGCGGTGGGCATCTCATCTTCGCGGCTGGCTACTCCACGACATCGGCAAACGTGTCGGCCGGACGCTTCACGGCAACGCAAGTCGACACGCATGTCGAGTATTCGTTCAACACCCGCTCCGACTTTCTCGGATTCTTTCAATTTCAAAACGAGGAACGGCGGGCCGACTTCAACCTCCGATTTCACTGGATACCGAGAATCGGCGACGATCTCTTCGTCGTCTGGAATTCTGGCTTCACGACTGACCAGAACGCGCCATGGCGCTTTCCGAGCCGACGCTCTCTATCGCATCCGCTCAACGGGGCGTTCATTGTCAAGGCAGTTCACCTCGTCGCTCGTTGATACTCGGCTATCGCGAGTAAACAGCCACGCGCCACACGAGGGTGTCGCGGATTGAGCGTGGTCTCAATCCCTGTCGTTTCACGGCCGCATCGATCGCGCGGACCGGATGTACGTACGCCCGGAACGCGTTCCTTTGCAGGCGCCGCACGCAATTCTCCGATGCAAGCATCACGCGGAGCCACCAGCGCTCGCGAGGGAACACCGCGCCGTACAACCGCTGCGCTCGTGCCGCGGACGCAGCCACGAGCTGCTCCATGTCGGGGTAGCAGCAGATGACGCGGTCGAGTGTGACGATATCAGCCGCGGATATCTGCGGGGCGAGGTCGACGAAATCGCCACGGAGAAACGTGACCCGGCTCGCGTGACCTCGACGCCCGACCTCCTCCTCGGCGGCGCGGATGTTCGACGCGGTCGCGTCGACGTGGACCGCCGATTCCACTCCCGCCGCCAGCAGCTCGTGGTGCACGACGCCGATCCCGCCGCCGACATCGAGCAGCGACGCGCCCTTCACCCCCTCAGCCTTCAGCGCATCGAGCAGGAGGCGCGTCGTCTCGTCAGGCCCTCTTCGGCGATATCGCTTCAGGTCCTTCGATGCGTGCTTGTCGCCGAATTGCGATTCGTAGCACTCACATCGGCAGCAGCTCACCGTCGTACCTCCGCATTGAACAGGGCACACCGATGACACTCGCGAGACGCCAATAACTGATCGATGGCAGCCGGTTCCACAGGGGAAGGTTCTTGCCGTTGTCGACGTAGAACGCCGTGAGGAGGAGAATGTACGACGCACCGAGCGAGATGACGTGTGCTCGCAGCTGCCGTGGCCTGCGCCTCACGCGAGTCCACGATTCGTAGCATCTGGTCCCTCTCCGGCGTTCTCGGTCATTCCCTCCACGCCTCGCGAATCGCGTTCGATAACCGGTGCTGGCGGCGGGGCGCAGATACAAGAACACCCATCGAAATAGACGCGACACGCGTTCGCGCCCGACGCCGTCAATTCGTTTCCGACGGCGACGACGTCGCGGCCGTTGACGAGCACGGTCGGCGA
>DATEHJ010000428.1:0-3323 GCA_035279645.1 Gemmatimonadaceae bacterium | reverse complement strand
CCTTGGACGCGGCGTCGAGCCAGAGCGTGCCGCGGATCTCGACGTGGCGCAGGCGGCCGGCCGGGGGGGGCTCGAAGTCGACGCCGACGAGCGTCGAGTCGGGGGGCGCCGCCGTCGCGAGGTGGAAGCAGTGCTCTTCGGTGAAATACGGCGACAGCAGGACGTCCAGGTCTGGCGCGTAAAACGTCATTCCCGAGTCGTCTTGCGCCATGTAGCCATCGCGGCGGAGTTGCTCTGCGGGGAGGCTCGTCCAGGGCGTGGTGCCACGCGTCTCCGTCTCTCGGAGGGCGATGTCGCGCAGGGCGTGCTGCTTCACGTCGTAGATGCGGAGGTGCAGCAACTTGGCGAAGCGGTAGTCACGCTGCTCGAGGGTGATGGCGGCGGCCAGGATCGCGGTGCGGGCCTGGTCCCATAGGGCGAAGGTGAGGAGCCCAGCCTCGGTGGTGTCGGGATGCAGTCGGCAGTCGTTCCGGTCGCGCGTGGTGACCGCGGGCAGCACGACAGGGATGTCGGCGAGGGCGACGTCGACGGTCGTGTCGCGCTGAAGATCGAAGACCGGGCTTTCGGTGGGGCGAAAGCCGATGCGCATGACCTTGAGGTGAAAGCGGCCCGGCGCGCCGGCTCCGATGGCGAAGGTGCCGGAATCGGAGGTCAGCGCGCGGGCGTGCGTCGTTAGGCCCGAGTCGACGAGGAGGACGACGGCACCGCCGACGCGTCCCGCGCCGACGGCGGAGGACACGGTGCCGTGGATGACTTGTGCGCGCGCCGCACGGGCGAGCGCGATCGCGCTCAGGATCGCGAGCGCGTATGTAATGCGTCGCGCGCCTGCGCTCGTCGAATGGCGGGTGCGGGCTCCGAATCGTGACACCGGGGACGATGGCCTAGCGACGCGCATAACGTTGGGCGTCCTTCGACTGCGGTCGGCGATGAGATTGCACCGTACGGAGCGCGTTCGACAAGGGGAGGCGCGGAATTGTTAAGGCCATCTCATGTCGGCCAGCCAGTTGTTCTCTCTCTAGCGGCAGTTGGCTGTTGGCGACATGATGTGTGACGGAGGTGTGACGCGGCCGCGTCACCCTAACGCCAAACGAGCCTCGAACCGCGTGAAGAGTAGCGTTACCGTCCGGACCCTGGGCACTGTGGCGATCGACATCGGCGAGCGCCGGATTGGCCCGTCGTCGGGTCGATTGTTCGCGCTGCTGCTGTATTTGGCGTCGCGGCGAGGCCATGCGATCTCACGCAGGGTGGTGCAGGAGTTGTTATTCCCGGAGTCGAGCGATGCGCAGGGCGCGCACAGTGTGAGGCAGCTGCTGTATCGCCTTCGGCAGATCGGCGCGCCCATCGAAGCAGACGCGGATCAGCTATGGATGCCAGTGGAGCTGATGTCGGTGGATTGGTGGGAATTGCTCGAGAACGAGGCACCAGGTCAAGCTGATCTCGAGCGGCTGTGTCATGGGGTGTATCCGGGCTACAACCCTGACATATCCGAGGGATATCGAGAATGGTTCGAGGGGGAGCGGTCTGCCATCTCTCTGAGGTTGACGAGAAAAGTGGGAAGGCACCTGGGAAGTCTTCGTGATGGCGGGCGCTGGGATCTTGTTGAGATCGCATCTCGGGCGCTCTTGACGCTCGATCCTTTCAGCGAGGAGGGCACGCTCGCGCGGGCGGAAGCACTCGCGACATCGGGCTCCAAGAGCGCCGCGCTGAGTTTAATCGACCAGTACCTTCGCGAGGTCGGAGACGATGCGCCGCATCTTCGTATTGCTCCTTCGGCGCTGAAGCGACGAATAAGTGAGCGGTTGCCCGAGTTGAGTCAATGTACCCCACAGGACCGGATATTCGTCGGCCGCGAAGAGACGATGCGCATGCTGAGCGCGATGGGAACAACGGTACGCGCCGGGGGCCGTCAGGTGTTGCTGATTTGGGGCGAGCCGGGTATCGGAAAGACCAGACTTCTGACGGAGTATCGGGCGCTATCTGCGTTGCATGGAGGCGTCTGCCAGCTCGCATCATGCCAGGCTCACGACGTGTTTCGACCTCTTGGGGTGCTCTGCGACCTGGTATCTCAATTGCTGCAGGCTCCCGGAGCGTTAGGCTGCGATCCCCAAGCCCGAGATTTGCTTGGTCGACTCGCAAGCGTGAGCGAAAACGTCGCGACCGTCCGCGACGAGCGATCTATTGAAACCCCACTATCGGCGATCGTTAGGTCGTTAACCGATCTCGTTGGGTCGATCACAATCGAATGTCCAATCACGCTTCTGATCGACGACGCCCAGTGGCTCGATCGAAGCTCGCTGCGGGTGATTCTCGGGGTCCTGGCCAGTCAGGCCGCAGCACGGTGTTTGGTGGTCATGGCGTCGCGCGATCGCAGTCTCATTGCTGGCGCAGACACCTACTCTGACAGCCTGCTGTCGATCCGCCTTAGCCCGCTGGAGCAAGTACCAGCTAGAGCACTCGCACACAGCCTTCTGAGATCGGCTGCACTCGGCGAGGTCGACACGATCGAAGACTTGGTTCTCGACCAGGCTCACGGAAATCCATTTTTCATTCGCTTGCTCTGCTCCCATTTCAGGTCAACCAACGATCGAGCATCACTAACGCAGACGCTCACAGAAATACTCGAGCGGCGAGTGGAACAACTTTCGCGCGAGGCCACTCGTGTGCTGGAAGCCTGCGTCGTGCTGGCTAAGAACTGCACGTACGCGCGGCTGGAAGAACTACTGCAGATGCCGAGACATGATCTCCTCAAAGGCATCGAGGAGCTCGACGACCGAGCTCTCGCGACTGCTGCAGACGGCTGCTTCATAAGGAGCCATGCGTTGCTGTCCGAAACCGTCGTAAGGCGAATCTCTGAACCAGTTCGACGTGCCATGCACTCTGCGGCGGCATGCTTGCTTCAAAGGGAATCAACGCCTTTCAGCGCGGGCTCCCTGCCGTGGGATTGCGCCGAGCATTTTCACCTCGCTGGCGAGGATTCCAATGCGATTGCGGTGCTTCGCTCCTGCGCGAAAAGGGCGATCGACATTGGCCGACCAAGCGATGCGTTGGCAACTTTGAAGCGCGCTCTCAGTTTCGAAGCGCCGGACGACATTCGACTGGAAATCGTGGAGAGTGCTCTTGCAACACTCTGGTTCGCCATCAACCGCGCGGAAGGAATTGATCTCATACCAGAACTCAAACAGCTTCGCGGGCGGCTGGGCCGCTCGGCTGATTCCCACGACAAATTCGAATTGCTAGAGCTTACCGCCGCCATGCACTCGGATGGCGATCCGCGTGTGAACGTGGCGCGACTCCGTCGCTGCCTAACGTCTCCGGATGCGAGT
>DATEHJ010000427.1:0-2450 GCA_035279645.1 Gemmatimonadaceae bacterium | reverse complement strand
GCACCTCGTACCCCAGCTCGGCCAGCCAGAACGCATAGGCGCCCGCGGCCCCTCCCACGTCGAGCACGGCGGCCGGCGGCTTTGGCGCGTGGCGCAGAATCAGCTCACGAGTTCGGACCAGCTCCAGTTGAGACGTGCCGTGGGCGAGGCGCGCCTCCTCGGCGGTCCGCTCGTAATAGGCTGTGATGGCCGGATCGAGCGGGGGCGACGATTGGGGCATGGAGTGGAGGTGCTAGGTGGTCCCGCTTGCGGTTCTGCGTGCGTAATACAAGACTACAGGGACCCAAGTAACGCCGTGAGGCTGAGTATGCGTATTCGCCCCGTCGTCGCAGTCGTCCTGCTGGTATTGCCTGCAGCCCTTAGCGCGCAGCGGATTCCACTGCCGCGGATTCCGATTGGAGGCCGCGTCGGAGGACGCGAACTCCCGCCGCAGCCCGCGCCGATCGCGAACGAGCTCGCGTACAAGCGCTGGCATCTTGCCGTCGAGACTTATCCGATGGTGAGCTATTTCCAAACATCGGGCTTGGCGAGCGCGGGTGCAGCCGCGGCATGGACAGCAGTCGGCGCCGGGAGTCGAGCAGACTACCTCATCAACCGGCACGTGTCGCTGACCATGGACATGACGTCCTCCGCGCTCGCCGCGCCGATCATCGTCAACACCGTGGAGCTCGGCACGCGGGTGCACCCCGAGTGGGCGGAGCACCGGCTGTTTCCCTATGTCGACCTCCGCGCCGGCTATCTGACTTCGTACGACAGGGCACTCGCCACGTCGACCGGTTTCACCGATCCGGTGGCGGAGGGGTTTGGCGGTCCGAGGTACAGCCGCGGGTTCGGCGAGGTTGGCGGCGGCGGATTTGAGTACTCGCTCACGCGCACTTGGTCGCTGATGAACGAAGCGATGATCGTCAGAAGCCGAATGAGAACCGATGACTTCAACACGCCGACTCATTCCTTCACCATGACTGGGATCCGTTACATGATCGGCGTGAAGTACAACCCAGTTCGTATCATTCGGGGCACGGACAACACGCGTTGATGAGCGTCTTCTCATGAAGCGGCCGGCGCTCCCAGCGCCGGCCGCATTTTATTTCCGCGTCTAAAGGAAGGGAAAGATCATCGCGCACGCCCAAACAACGCTCAGCACGACCAGAAGTACCTTTATCGTGGCTCGCGTCGCGTTGGTCGTGGGGCCCGTTCGAAAAACCCATCGCCAGGTGAGCAAGAGCGACAGTCCAATCGACGAGAGTCCGATCAGTCCGACGTAGTAGCTCACCGGCGGGCGTGTGACTGGCGCTCCGGAGGGTAGCAGTGCGCTCGAAGCCCACGCGCTCACCACGAAGACCGTGACGGTCGCCGCCCAAAGAACGCCAAGGTCGCGTTTCGACTGCAGTCTCATAGCCGCCTCCGAGTGTTCCAGCGAAGGCTGTCCGCGACTGGCGGCAATTCCAATACGAGAAGTGACGTAGCGGGCAGCGGGAGCTGGGAGGCGCCGGTTAGCTTCAGTACTGGCGCGTCCCCGGGGGATTCCGTGTGTCATTGCCAAACGATCGGCTTCGTCCGCCACCGTCAGAGCGGTTTGCTGGTCCCGAGCATCGGCTGGAGCTCGACGCCACCCTCGAGGCGCTCAGGAGTGAGCCGCATGACGGCAAGGATCGTCACCGCCAGATCACCGTTTTCCGCAAGGGACCACTGCGTCTCGTGCTCTTTGCGTTCGAGGCCGGCGGCAGTCTCGCCTCGCACCGCGCACCGGGCTATGTGATCATTCACGTCCTGCGCGGACGGATTCGTGTGCAAACGCTCAACGAGTCCTACGAGCTGGCGACGAACCAGATCCTCATGCTCGATCCCGAGGTCGTGCATGACGTGCAGGCGGACGAGCCGACCGACATGCTGCTCACGGTGTCGCTCGCGCCGTAGAACGCGCCTTCGTCTCGAGCACGACGACGCGGTCCGGCTCGTCGCCGGCGGGAGTCGGAAGACTGAGCGTAATCGCACCATCGGTCTGCGCGACCTGCACCCGATCAGAGCGGCCCAGCAGTGAGGCGCGCACGACGCGCGCGCCGAAATCTGGAATGGAAAGCACGCGATCGGGCGAGTCGAGAATGTGGACGAACACCGAGTCGCCGCGCCGAGTGGTGACGCCCCACGGGCGCGGCGAGATCGGACCGCCGCGCGTGGCGTAGATCGACGGTCCGAAAGTCGCGAGCCAGGTGCCTAACGCACGCAGCCGCTCGACTGCTTCGGGCTGTATCGTTCCGTCGGGGCGCGGCCCGATGTTGAGTAGCAAGTTCGCGTCGCGTCCAGCCGCACGCACGAGATAGCCGATGAGCTCACGCGTGGACTTGAACTTCGTGTCGGTGATGTTGAACCCCCACGACTCGTTCATCGTGAGCGACGTTTCGAGCGGGAGCGAGCCGATCTCCTTCGTGTTGAACCCGGCGCTATTCGCA
>DATEHJ010000426.1:0-3316 GCA_035279645.1 Gemmatimonadaceae bacterium | reverse complement strand
GACTCCCATCGTGTGAGTCGCGGCCCACGACACACGCGCAGCCGTTCGTGCCGGCGCGGGCTTTTACGAAGTCCGTTCCGCGCAGCACGTAGACGTCCGCCTTCCCCGAGATCTCGTCCGGCGCCGCGGTGAGGGCGAGCGTCATCTCGGCCGCCTCACCCAGCGATGCGGGGGGCGTCGGGTACTTGCTCTGTCCGGCAAGTGTCGCCGGCACGAGCATGATTGTCATCCCGAGCGAAGCGAGGGATCTGCTTCTGCGACCCTGCGAAAAGCAGATCCCTCGCTTCGCTCGGGATGACAATGTGCACACGAGAATGGCGAGGGCGGTCTTCATTAATGTTTCCTCATGTTGGATGTATCGGGCGGAGCTCGATCCGTCCGCCGTACTTGAGATGCGGACAGCGCTCGGCGATCTGCCGTGCCTCGGACAAGTCTCGAGCGCGGATGAGGAAGAATCCGCCAACGCGCGCTCCGTCCACGGTTCGCACCGATCCGCCTAACCACTCCGGCGGTGTATCAGAGAGCTTCTCGGCGGCGACGAGTTGGCCTTGGGTCGCGAGGCCCTGCGCCCACGCCGAGTATTCCGCGATTAGGGCGGGCATGCGCTCGGCGGTTGGTATCTTGGCGGGATCGGCGGAATCGTAGAGCAAGAGAAGGAAGCGGGGCGTCGAGTCAGTGGATGTAGACGCGGCTCGACTCGGCGACGGGCGTCCACGAACAGCGCCCGCGCCATAGCCGACGAGTGCCGCGACCACGAGCCCCGCCGCGATGGCGAATCTCTTCCACGACGACCGGCTCGACGGGGATTCTCGCTCGAGCGCGGCGTCGAAGCGTCGTCGTGCGCCGGCCGCTGGTGCCGGTGCGGGGAGCTCACCGAGTGTTGCCCATAGCGTTTTACAATCGGATCGATACGCTCGACACTCGGCGCACGATGCGATGTGACGCTCGATTGCCGGATCGATCGCGGCACCGCCACGCGCGAGCACGGCGTCGGCGATCGCCTCACGAGCGTTAGCGCACGTTGTGCTGGCGTCGTTCCAGTTCACGGTAGATCTCCCGAAGCTCGTTGAGCGCGCGATGTGCCCGGACGCGCGCGGCGGCCGGCGTGCATTCGAGCACGCGCGCGATGTCGTCATATTCGAGATCGTTGTAGCGGCTGAGGACGAGCACCGCGCGGCGCTCCGGCGCCAGTCGCTGCATGGCCTCCTCGAGCAGCGCATGGCGTTCGTCGATCCGATCATTGCTTTCCGCTGTGACCACGTCCTGCACCTCACTCAGATCGGTCGTCAGCTCGTCGCGGCGCGCTTTGCGCCAATGGTCATGGCACACGTTGTACGCGAGGCGATAGAGCCACGTCGTGAACGCCGAGTCGCGGCGGTACGACGACGCGTATCGGAGCACGCGAAGCATCGTTTCCTGAGCGAGGTCGTCGGCCACATCGGCGCGACGCGTTAGGCGGTAGCAGAGCGCATGGACGCGGGCGTGATGCCGCTCGAAGAGAACGCCGAGTGGGGCGACATCCCCTTCGCGCACCGCCCGCATCAGGTCTTCGTCGGTCGTCTCCGGCACGTTGCGCCTTGGCCTCGTTCTATAGTTAGACGGCGAAGCCCCGTGTATTTGTTACAGCGGGATGCGGGATGCGGGATGCGCTCAGAATGCGAGGCGTGTCACTCGAAGCGCAATCGCGGTGGCACGGCCCTCTGGCTGACGCCTCGCACCAAAACTCGAGCATGGATAGTCGCTCTTTTGCAGCTTCTCCTGGTCGCTGACAACCCATGTTGCGTCACAGGAGACATGAGCAATGCGTCCATTTGTGAAAAGCAGATCCCTCGCTGCGCTCGGGATGACACTTGGTCCGATTGTGAAGAGCAGATCCCTCGCTACGCTCGGGATGACACTTGGTCCGATTGTGAAGAGCAGATCCCTCGCTGCGCTCGGGATGACACGTAGTGCGATGGCGTCGGCCATAGTGGTCATGGCGTCCACGGTAGCCGCCGCGCAGCCGCCTCACATGGCCGCCGCTGACACCATTGTCCTTCCAGTCGGCAGTGCGTCCGTCGACGGCACCATCTATCGAGATCACGAGGCCGCGGTCGTCATCCGGGTGTTGCGCGATGGCGCTGTCGTGCGAACGCAGCGTTTCATCAATCAGACTTTCGCGACAACGCGGAATGGACGTGCGGTGTGTGTCGTACGATCAGTGCCGTACGCTGGCGACGCCGATCAACAATTCTTCGCTGAGGTCGTGCTCGACCGGAAAACGATGGCGCTCATCCATTACGAAGCACGTGACGGCACCGGCAGGGAAACCATTGCCGACGTCGAAGGGTCGCACGTCACGGGACACATTCGCGCGTCGCGCGACGCCGCGACGCAACCGCTCGACTTCACACTCGAAGCACCGTCGTACTATTTCCCCTTTGTCGACGCGGCGATCGGCGCCACGCCGCTCAAGCTCGGTCAGGTCTTTCGTGTTCCGAGCTTCGGCTTTGGGGCGGCGGACCGTCACACCGAATGGCGTACCTACGAGCTAAGCCGGCGTGAGTCGGTGGCCGCTTTGGGCGCGGCACCGATGAACTCATGGATTCTCGAGGGTCGTGGCTCGACGCATCAGACGATCTGGATCACCGACGATGCGCCATACCTTCCACGAGTCGTGAGCCACGCACCCGATGGAAGCATCATCGAATTCGAATCGGCGCTCTTGGCGACGCGCCGCTAACATGCTAGCTCGTTAGGCTAGCGCGACCAACTCAGGGTGTAGAGCGCGTCGTCCGACAACTCGCGCCAATTGGTCGGGTATATGCGGACGCGTCGTGCGACACCATTCCCCAAGAACACGAGCGTCCGAGTCATCGTCACCAGGTCGACAGTCTCGCACACCGTTAACGGCAGCGCAGCGCCAAGAATGGGCCGCTCGAGACCAATACGCTGCTCGAGCGCGGTGACGGGCCGCTCATCGGGGTCGTGCTGACTGATGCTCATGCGTGCCGGAAGTGAGGTACGAATTCGGCGCGGCTTCGCCGCACTAGCGTTGAGGCGCGCCGTAGTACTCGGTGATGCAGAGCGACACCATGTGCGCCACGAACTCGTCGCGCTCGGGCCCACGCGTTAGGCGTTGCACCGCGGGGATGTGGTTCAGCGCTAGCTTCAAGGCAATCAGGAGCGATTCCGGTGGCCAATTCTTGACCTTGGCCTCGTCACAGATGTGCCTCAGCGCGTCCTTGAGCGCCCGTGATGACTTGGGATCACGGTCAGTGATCCCAGCTCCCAAAGCAGCGTGCAGGACTGCCATTCCCTCAGCGCTGAGACTGGG
>DATEHJ010000425.1:0-16747 GCA_035279645.1 Gemmatimonadaceae bacterium | reverse complement strand
CCATGATGGCCCGGTCAATTCCATATGAGCGGACGGGCCGCGTCCACCAGAAGGCCCGAACCCGAAGCGCCCTTGTCAGCGCAGTTCGAGAGTTGTTGCGGAAGGGCGTGACACCCACTCCCGAGCAGGCCGCGGCGGCCGTGTCAATCTCGCGCACCACCGCCTACCGGTACTTTCGGAACCAGCGAGAGTTGTTAGCGGCGGCGCAGCCGGAGATCGTCGCCACCTCTGTGCTCGGGAACGACGCTCCTGCGGATCCTGAAGCCCGGGTGGAAATCGTATTGCTGGAAATCGCCCGCCAGCTCACGGAAAACGAGGCAGCCTTTCGGACGGCGCTCCGGCTCTCCCTCGATCCGGTGCCGGATCGACGAAAGCTGACGCTCCGCCGGGGCCGCGCCATCCGGTGGTTCGAAGAGGCCTTGGAGCCACTGCGCGGCAAGATCCCGGACGTCAGCCGTCACCGCCTCGCGCTGGCCATTCGCGCCGCGTTCGGTATCGAGGCACTCGTCTGGCTGACCGATGTGGCCGGCCTTTCTCGTGATGAGGCGATCGATCTTATGCGGTCGTCGGCGAAGACGCTTCTGAAGGCCGCGCTCGCGGATATTGCGCGGCCACGTGACGCAGGAGGTGTGATGAGACCCCAACGCTCCAGAGCGCGCGGCCGGCGACAGTGAGCCAAGGCGCCAGCCCGCACGGCTCGATGACTCGCGCTCAATATTTCGCCAGGTAGTTCTCCAACTCCCAAGGCGAGACCTGCGTGATGTAGTCGCGCCACTCCTGCCGCTTTGCCTCGACGAAATGCGTCGCGATGTGATCGCCTAACGCGGCACGCACAGTATCGTCCTTGTCCAGCTCGTCCAGCGCTTCGTTGAGATCGTGCGGCAAATCGTCGATGCGGAGACGCCGCCGCTCGCGGAACGACATCTCCCAAATGTTCTCGTTCACCGGCTCGCGATAGTCGGCTTTGGTCTCGACGCCGTCCAATCCCGCCGCGAGCATCACCGCCAACGCGAGATATGGATTTGCCGCGGGATCCGGCATCCGCAGCTCCACCCGCGTGCCCGCCCCGCGCCGCTCCGGTACGCGAATCAACGGCGAACGATTGCGCATCGACCAGGCGACGTTCACCGGCGCCTCGTATCCCGGCACCAGCCGCTTGTACGAATTCACTAATGGATTCGTGATCGCGCACATCCCGCGCGCGTGTCGCAGCAAACCGCCGATGTAGTGCAGTGCGGTTGGCGAGAGCTCCCACTGCGCCTTAGCGTCCCAGAAGGCGTTGTCGCGTTCCTTAAAGAGCGACTGATGCGTATGCATCCCGCTCCCGTTCTGGCCGAAGATCGGTTTCGGCATGAACGACGCGACCAATCCGAACTGCTGCGCGACCTGCTTCACCACGAAGCGGAAGGTGGCGATGTTGTCCGCCGTCTTGAGGGCGTCCGCGTAGCGAAAGTCGATCTCGTGCTGACCGTGCGCGACTTCGTGGTGCGACGCTTCGACCTCGAACCCCATCCGCTCGAGGACGTCCACCATTGAGCGCCGTGCCTCTTCACCGAGATCCGCCGGCGCGAGGTCGAAGTAGCTGCCGACGTCGTGCGTAACCGTCGTCGCTTCGCCTTCCGAGTTGGGCCGGAAGAGGAAGAACTCGGCTTCCATTCCGGCATTCATCGTGAAGCCAAGCGAAGCCGCGCGAGAGAGAACTCGCTTCAGCACTCCGCGAGGATCGCCGGCGAATGGCGCCCCGTCTGGCGTGTTGATATCGCAGATCACCCGGCAGATCCGGTTCTCCGCATCTCCCCACGGAAAGACCTGGAACGTCGAGAGATCTGGCGCGAGCAGCATGTCCGACTCCTCGATTCGGACGAATCCTTCGATCGAGGAGCCGTCGAACATGATGTCGCCGGAGAGCGCCTTCTCGAACTGCGATGCCGGGATCTCGACATTCTTGTTGATCCCAAGGATGTCGGTGAACTGGAGCCGCATGAAGCGGACGTCGAGGTCGCGAGCGAGCTCGAGGACTTCCTGCTTACTCGCGCCGGTCGTGTCCGTTACGAGCGTCCGCCCGGATCCGGCGCGGGGATTTTGGCGTTTCTGGTCGCTAGGCACGGCGCGGAACTTATCCGCTCTGCGGCGCCAGTGTCAAAAGATTCGTGCGGGATCTGCACTCATCGCCGCCCAATGGCATCCTCACTTTTGAGGTCTCGGCGACGTGATGAGATCGCGCTGCACTTCGAGCACGTTTTCGCAACCAGTATTTGTCATTCCGAGCGTAAAGCAGATCCCTCGTCGCTTCGCTCCTCGGGATGACATGAGGATGACTTTGGGGGGCATGACGCTTGCCCGCTGCCGAAGGACAACTGTCGATTGCGGACTTCAACTGGGAGGTGGGGAATGAAGGTGCAGGAAGTCATGACCAGAGACCCGTTGTGCGTTACCCCCGGAGATTCCATCCGCGACGCCGCGAAGCTCATGAAGCATCACGGAATTGGCATCGTTCCGGTGGTCAACGAGAAGGGATCGAACCGTCTCGTTGGCGTCGTCACGGATCGCGACATCGCAATTCGAGTCGTCGCCGAAGGCCTCGATGTCGATGCCCGAGTGGGCGACGTCATGAGCACGGACGATATCGCGACCTGCGCTGCCGACGACGAGGTCGAAGAAGTGATGGAGACGATGGCCTCTGAGCAGGTTCGCCGCATTCCAATCGTCGACGAGCGCGGCGCTCTGCTTGGCATCCTCGCCCAGGCCGACATTCTCCGGAAAGGCGGTGACCATGTCCGCGCCGAGCGCACCGTACAACGCATCTCGGAGCCTGGCGGTAAGCACCTTTAGTGATTGGTAGGGGCGGGCCGCGCGCTACTATTATTCGCGCATGACGAGCCCGCCCCCCACTCCCGGTTCTGCTCCAGTCGCCGCGCCGGAGTGTCCTGCTTGCCACGCTCCGGCTTCGGGGAAGTTCTGCTCGAACTGCGGAGCACCGCTCGCGGGCGCACAATGCGCCGCCTGCGGAACTGCGCTCACCCCCGGAGCCAAGTTCTGCCATCGCTGCGGAACACCGGCGGGCGCGAACACCGATCCGCGACTCGCGACATCGCGCGCCGATCGCGGCATTGGATCCGCGCTTCCCTGGGCCATCGCCGCGATCGCGCTCGTCGCGCTGATCGCGCTCGTCGCCGGACAACGTTTCTCTCGCACTAATTCGACTGCGTCCGCGGTGCCGGGTGAGGCGCCCGTGGCCGCACAAAGCGCCGGCGGACCGCCCGACATCAGTCAGATGTCGCCGGAAGAGCGAGCCGAGCGGCTCTACGATCGCGTGATGGCACTCAACGAACGCGGGCGCATCGACAGCGTTCGCTTTTTCGCCCCGATGGCGATGCAGGCGTACATCATGCTCGGCCACCTCAACGCCGACCAGCGCTACGACCTCGGCCGCATCGCCGCGGTTTCGGGTGACGAGCAAACGGCCAAGGCGGAGGCCGATAGCATTCTCTCAACACAGCCGCGGCACCTTCTCGGGCTGCTGCTCGCCGCCGACGCCGCTCGGTTGCGAAACGATCAGAAGGGCGAAACTACCTATCTTCGCCGTTTCGTCGCCGCGGAACCGGCCGAGCGAGCGAAGCTGCTGCCGGAGTACCAGCAGCACGTTGCCGAAATCGACGCGCGCCTCGCGAAAGCGCGGTCGCGCTGACTGCTTCGATGACCCTAACGAGTGAACTCGTGACTCGCACGATACACGTCGCCCACAGCCCCGACTCCGACGACGCGTTCATGTTCTACGCTCTCGCCGCGGGCAAGGTCGAGACCGACGGACTCCGCTACGTCCATGAGCTGCAGGATATAGAAACGCTCAATCAGCGCGCGTTGCGCGGCGAGCTCGAGGTCACCGCGGTGTCGATCCACGCGTACGCCTACCTCGCCGACAGCTACGCCTTGCTGCCCCACGGTGCGTCGATGGGTGACCAGTATGGTCCTCGCCTCGTCGCGCGCGCTCCCATGTCCCGCGACAGGATTCGCGGAAAGCGGATCGCGATCCCCGGCCCGCTCACGAGCGCGTATCTCGCGCTTCGCCTGTATGAGCCCGATTTCACTCCAGTCCCCACACCCTTCGACCAGATCGAGGACGTTGTCGAACGCGGCGAGGTGGACCTCGGACTTTTGATCCACGAAGGCCAGCTCACCTTCGGCGATCGTGGCCTCCACCTCGTGGCGGACATGGGAGAGTGGTGGTTCGCTGAGACGGGCCTGCCGCTTCCCCTCGGCGGCAACGTCGTGCGAAAGGACCTTGGCGAGGATCTCACGCGAAATATTTCGCGACATCTGCGTGCCAGCATCGCGTATGGTCTGCAGCATCGAGCGGGGGCGTTAGACCACGCGATGCAGTATGCTCGCGGCCTCGAGCGCAGTCGCGCCGACACCTTCGTCGGCATGTATGTGAATGACTGGACCCTCGACTACGGTGACCGCGGAAGAGAAGCCGTGCGACGATTTCTCCAGCGAGGGCATGACGCTGGATTCATCCCGAAGCCCGTTCAGGTCGAGTTCGTAGACGGCTAGCGGCCCGAAGCGCCGTACTCCTCGATCGTTACTGCGTTGTCGGAACATGCGTCTCAAGAACGTCCCCTTCGGTCGTTCGATCGCATTCCTCCGCATTCCGCAGGTCCGGTAGCCGATGATCGACAAGAATCCCGACGCCACCGCCTCAACCACTGCCGACTCCGACCACCCCGGGGCGCTTCGTAAGGCCGCGAGTCACGCCGAGGTCCCGCTTCGTCGCGTGCTCGTCGTCGACGACGAGGAAGGCATTCGCCGAGCCCTCGGCAAGTTTCTGCGGACGCGAGGCTTCGATGTCGTGACCGCCGGCTCGGGAGACGAGGCACTTGGCGAGCTCCGCCAGCAGGGATTTGTGCTCATGCTCTGCGACGTTCGCATGCCCGGTCTCTCCGGCGTCGAGGTCGTTCCGCGAGCTCTTCAGCTCGACAGCGAGCTCGCGATCATGATGCTGACCGCCGTCAATGACGCGACGACGGCCACCGAGTCGCTGTCGAATGGCGCGATGGACTACCTCATGAAGCCCGTGGAGCTCGCCGACCTGGAGCTCGCGATCGAGCGCGCGTTGCACAAGCGCGCGCTGTTGATCGAGCAACGACGGGTGGAGCGGATGATTCGGGAGGAGGTGGCGCAGCGTACCGAGGAGCTCGAGCGGGAGAAGGACGCTCTTCGCAATCTCACCGTTCAGGTAGCCGAAACGCTGATCAACGCCATGGAAGTAAAGGACCTGTACCTTCGCGGTCACTCGGAGCGAGTAGCGGAGCTCGCGGCGTCCATCGCCGAGGAGTTAGGCATCGCAGCCGACACGGTGGAGCAGGTTCGGCTCGCCGGGCGATTGCACGACGTCGGCAAGATCGGCACTCGTGAGGCGGTGCTCAATAAGCCGGGGGCCCTAACGCCTGAGGAGTTCGCGCATGTGAAGGAACACGTGCGAATCGGCGTGGAGATCCTCGCTCCGCTCAAGCACCTCGGTGCGAGCCTGACTTTCGTGCACGACCATCACGAGCATTGGGACGGCGGCGGTTATCCGCGAGGCCTCGCGGGCTCAGATATCTCGTTGGGCGGCCGCATCCTGGCCGCGGCGGACGCGTTCGATGCCTTAACGTCGAAGCGCGCCTATCGGGAGCCCATGCAGCCGGCGGAGACGATCAAATTCCTGGGTGAGCACGTCGGGCGCCTGCTGGACCCCGACGTTTACGAGGCGCTGCGGCGCGTCGTCTCGCGGCGCAAGACGCTCACGTTCATCGACCCCTGAATGTCGGCTGCGGGCGTTCAGCGCCACGATTTACGAGTCGCGGAGGGGCCGAAACGTTAGGTTTCGGCCCCTCTTTCGTTATGCCCCTATCCCGTAAGGCGGCGTGTGTTTACGCTATACCGACAACGTTCGCTGTTGCGGTAGCGTATTACTGAAAATGAGTCGCAAATTGGTTAGGCAGTCTATCGTTGCGTTATGCAGCGGGGCTCTCGCCATCGGCGTGAGTCCCGTCGCTGTCATGGGCCAAGACACCATCCCGAAGATGGTTGGGGACACGCTGCGCCTTTCCGTCGAAGACGCAGTGGCCGCCGCGCAGCTGAAATCCGACGAAGTGAAGCTCAGCGCGGCCCTCGTGGATGCCGCCGAGGCGCAGGTGTCGCTAGCGCGCTCGAATGGCCTCCCGCAGTTGCGACTCAACACGAGCTACTCGCACGTGTACGAGAATGCTCGGAGCACGGCGGTGAACGCCGTCTTCAATCAGCCCAACACCTACGCTGTCACGGCTTCGCTCTCGCAAACGCTTTTCCAGGGCGGACGGATTTTCGCGGCGACGCGAGCCGCGAATGACGTGCGTTCGGCAAGCCGGCTCGACGAGCAGGAAACGCGCGCGCGCCTCAACGTCGACGTCCAACGCGCCTATCTCAACGCGTTGTTCGCGGCGCGACTCGCTGAGATCCAGCGGAGCGGAGTCGATCTCGCGACCGCGCGTCTCCAGCAACTCGAGCAGCTCCAAGCCGCCGGCCGCGCCGCGAGGTACGACGTTCTCCGCGCTCGCGTCGAGCGCGCGAACCTCGAGCCCCTCGCCATTCAAGCCGACAACGATCGCGACCTGGCAACGCTCGACCTCAAGCGACTGCTCAATATTCCCGTGGGTCAGCCGCTCGTGCTGACGACGAGGCTGGATCCGGAGGCCGTTGCCAGTATGGTGCCGACGTTGGCGTCGCTCGTCGATTCCGCCGCGCTTCCCAATCGCGCCGCGGTGCGATCGGCGGAGTTCACGACGCAGTCGCGACGTGAAGCGATCGCCGTTGCTCGCGCCGATCTTCTGCCCTCGCTGAGCATCGGCTTCAGCACCGGATATCAGGCGTTCCCTCCCCTTGGATTCGGATTTCCGGATCGTTTCGGCCGAACGGCTGCCGATTTCTGCGATGCCGGCACGACGGGTCGCGTTTGCCAAAACGGTGGCTGGTTCTCCGATCGATCCATCACCGCGACGCTGAGCTTTCCCATTTTCGACGGACTTCGCGCCAAGTCGAATCTCAACGCGGCGCAAGCACAACTTCGTATCGCCGAGCTGCAGCTTCAGGTAGAGCGGGAGACGGTGTCGATCGAAGTAGCGCGAGCCCGCGCCGAACTGCTACGTGCGCGCTCGGTGTTCGACGCGCGACAGCAGAATTCTTCCGAGGCGCAGGAGGCATTTCAGCTCGCCTCGCTGCGGTTCTCGCGCGGCCTGAGCACGCAGCTCGAGGTCACCGATGCACAACTTGCGCTCGCGACGGCGCAGTCGGGAGAAGCGCGCGCGACGTACGACCTCTATCTCGCAACCGCTGAATTGGCGCGCGCCCTTGGCCGGCCGATTCCCTTTCCTCCGACTCGCGGGCCCTCACCCGTTCGCCGATCCGAGCGCGATTCCTAACGTGCGTGCGCAAACACTAATCAACCTGCTCGGTGGGGGGTGCCTGGTACTTGGCGCCTCGGCCTGCGGATCGAGCGCCGGCTCGGCGTCAGCGGCGACGAATGACGGCAAGACGCAGCGCGCCGATTCCGCGGGTCGCGGCGGACGGCAGGCCCCGGCGATCACGCTCGCTCCTGGTGACGTCGCGCTCGTGGGCACGGAGACGATCGAAGAGGGCACGCCGATCACCGGCGATCTAAAACCTATCGAGACGGTGGATGTCAGAGCGCGGCTCGAGGGCGACCTCCTCGGCGTGTACGTCCGCGAGGGACAGCGTGTCACCGCCGGCCAACTCCTGGCCCAGTTCGACGCCAGCGAGCAAGAGAGCATGCAAGAGAGCGCGGTCGCCGACCGCGCGTCGGCACGCACCGATCTCGCCACCGCGCAGTGGAACCTCGACCAGAGCGCCGAGCTCTTCAAGGCAGGCGCGATCGCCGAGCGGGATTACAAGGTTGCGCAACAAGCGGTGGACGCCGCTCGGGCGCGCCTCGCCGCGACCGAAGCGAAGTTGCGGTCGACGAGCCTCGCCTCCCGCGACACGCGCGTTGTCGCCCCGACGAGCGGCACTATCGGTACACGTAGCGTCGAGCAGGGCGAGCGCGTCGCGCGCGGCGCCTCGATGTTCACGATCGTCCGCAACGAGGTGCTGGAACTGGCCGCGGCCGTTCCAGCGCGGCAGGCGAACGCCGTTCGTGTCGGCCAGCCCGTTCACTTCGTCGCCGACGCTCGCCGCTTCGACGGCCGCGTCGCGCGCGTCAGCCCGACGATCGACCCAACGAGTCGCTCGATCACTGTCTACGTCAACGTGCCTAACGCCGACGGTCAGTTGAAAGGGGGCACGTTCGCCACCGGTCGCGTCGTGAGCCGCACGCTCGAAGGCGTGCTGACCGTGCCAACGGCGGCAATTCGCCAGTCGCAGGACGGTGGACATCCGTTCGCGTACAAGATCGACCAGCGCATCGTCAACATCGCCCCGCTCGAGGTCGGCGTCGTCGACGAGCGGCTCGGCCGGGCGGAAGTCGTATCGGGATTGTCGTTAGGCGATCGCGTCATCGTCGGCAACGTCGGCACGCTGGGTCGCGGCATGCAGGCGATCATCCTCGGCGAAGAGCGACCTCGCGGCACCGACCCGGACGGCGGCCAGCGGCCTCGCCGCGGCAGCTCGACCAAATAGCACCCGGCCAGGCCGCTCGGCACCCGAACTGAACGAGTCTCCTCATGTTCCTGTCCGACGTCTCCATCAAGCGCCCCGTGTTTGCCACCATGATGATGGTGGCACTCGTGGTGCTCGGTATCGTGAGTTACCGGCGTCTGGCCATCGACGAGTACCCTGACATCACGTATCCCGTGATCTCCGTGCAGACGAGCTACCCCGGCGCCTCTCCGGAAGTGATGATGCGCCAGGTCTCCAAGCCGATGGAGGAAGCGCTCAACACGGTGCAGGGAATCAAGGAGATCAATTCCAGCTCTTACGAAGGCGGATCGCAGGTTCGTCTCTCGTTCAATCTCGGTGTCGACATCGGCCTCGCCCAACAGGACGTCCAGGCTAAGGTCGCGCGCATTCGCCGGTCCCTGCCACCGAACATCGAAGATCCGATCATTCAGCACTTCGATCCGAATGATTCGCCGATCATGTCGATCGCCTTGCAGAGCAGCGAGCGGCCGCTTCGCGAGATCACAGATCTGGCCGATCAAGTGGTCACGCCGCGATTCGAGGCGATTCCCGGCGTCGGCGGCGTGAACATCGTGGGCGGCAATCGACGACAGATTCAGGTGCAGCTCGATCCCGCTGCGATGCACGCGTACAATGTGAGCCCCGTCCAGGTGATGGACGCGTTGCAGCGCGAGAATCAGGAGGTGCCTGCCGGTCGCGTTCAAGGCGCGGCAACCGAGCGGCTCGTGCGAATCACCGGACGCATCGTCGATCCAAAAGCATTCGCCGACATCGCCGTCGCGGTGCGCAATGGCGTGCCGATCAAGCTCGGCGACGTCGGCACGGTTATCGACGGCTCCGAAGAACGGCGCACGGCCGCCGAGATCGACGGCAGTCCTTCCGTAACGCTCGACGTCTTGAAGGTTGCCGCGTCCAATACAGTTGCCGTCGCCGACAGTGTCAGAGTCGCGGTCCACGACCTCGAGCGAGTGCTCCCGCAAGACGTCAAGGTGACGGTCCGTCGCGATGATTCAGAGCGAATTCGCGAGTCGCTCGCCGACGTTCAGAACTCGATCGTTCTTGGTGCGTTGCTCACGATCGCCATCATCTATCTGTTCTTGAACTCCTGGCGATCCACGGTCATCACCGGGCTGACGCTGCCGGTTTCGATCATATCGGCGTTCTTCGTCATGTGGCTGTTCGGCTTCACAGTGAACACGATGACGCTCCTCGCGCTGTCGCTGGCGATCGGGCTGCTCATCGACGACGCGATCGTCGTGCGCGAGAACATCGTGCGCCACGTGGAGATGGGAAAAGACCACTACCGTGCCGCGAAAGAGGGGACCGACGAGATCGGGCTCGCGGTCGCCGCGACGACCCTCGCCGTCGTCGCCGTCTTCTTCCCTGTGGCGTTCATGGGAGGAATGATCGGCAAGATCTTCTTCCAGTTCGGCGTCACGGTGGCGTTTGCAGTGCTGGTCTCGCTCTTCGTCTCGTTCACGCTCGATCCGATGCTCTCGAGTGTCTGGGCCGACCCGGAAGCGGAGCACGCATCAGGCGATCCCAGCAAGCGCGGAAGGGTCAATCCGATTCGACGCGTGGCGTTTGCGTTCAACGACTGGTTCGAGCGTGTCGCCGACCGTTATCCGGGTTGGCTCTCGTGGGCGTTGGGACACCGACTGATCGTCAGCGGCGTCGCGATCGTCTCGGTCGTTGGCGCGTTCTTGCTCGTCCCCAGGCTTGGCTTCACCTGGATGCCTGACGCGGATCAGGGTGAGTTGAACGTCAACTTCAGAACGGCGCCTGGATCGACTCTCGGTTACACGCTCGGCAAGGGTCGCGAGATGGTCGCTTTCCTCAAGAAGCAGCCGGAGGTCGACTACACCTACTTATCCATCGGTGGCGGCTTCCGTGGAACACCGAACAACGGCAGCATTTTCGTGAAGCTGTTGCCGCGATCGCAGCGCAAGCGCTCCGTGTTCGACTTACAGAACGACCTGCGCGCGCAGCTTCGACGAATTCCCGGAACGCAGCCATCGGTTCGCGCCAGCCAGTCGTCGATCTTCGGCGGCCGCGGCTCGCCGATTCAGATCAACGTGCAGGGGCCGGAGGTGTCGCCCCTCAAGCTCGCGGCGGCGCGTGTGCTCGATGCGGTGAAGGGTGTGCCCGGTGTCGCGGAGCCTAACTCCAGCGACGAAGGTGATATTCCAGAGCTCGACGTGCGGGTCGATCGACAGGAAGCGTGGCGAGCTGGCCTCGGTATCTCGACGATCGGCAATACGCTCGCGCCGCTGTTTTCGGGACAGCGAGCAACGCGCTGGGAAGACCCTCAGGGGTTCGAGCACGACGTGATCGTCGTGTATCCGGATTCCATGCGCACTTCCGCGGCCGACGTCGCACAGATTGTCGTCCCGAGCAGCTCGACCGATCCGCGGAGCGGGCAATCACCGATGATTCCGCTGTCGCAAGTCGCGGAAGTCCACGCGGGCGTTGGTCCCCAGCAGATCAACCGCCGAAATCTCGAGCAGCAGGTGTCGATCAACGCGAACGTCTTGCCGGGGTTCGCAACTGGTGATGTCGCCGACGAGGTGCGACGAGAGATCGACAAGATCGGGCTTCCGCCTGGTTACCATTTTGTCTTCGGCGGCGACGTCCAGAATCTCGAGGAGACGAAAGGCTACGTCCTCGAGGCGATGTTTCTCGCCGTGGTGTTCATTTACCTGATCCTGGCTTCGCTCTTCGGGTCGTTCTTGCAGCCGCTGGCGATCATGCTCGCGCTGCCACTGAGTTTCATCGGTGTAACCGTTGCGTTGCTCATCACCCGGGACAACATCAACGTGATGACCATGATCGGCATCATCATGCTGATGGGACTCGTCACCAAGAACGGCATCCTCCTCGTCGACTTCGCCAATCAGCAACGAGAGAGCGGCGCGGGGCGTGCCGAGGCGCTGCTCACCGCGGGGCGCATCCGCCTGCGGCCGATCGTCATGACGACAGTGGCGATGATCTTCGGCATGATTCCGCTGGCGCTGGCCCTTGGCGCTGGCGCGGAGCAGCGCGCACCGATGGCCCGCGCGGTGATTGGCGGCCTGATTACGTCGACCCTCCTGACGCTCTTCGTCGTTCCGGTGGTTTACACGATGCTCGACGATGTCACGACGTTGGTGACGCGGCGCAAGTCAGCGAGCGATCGACAACGCGAAGCTGTGCCGACTGCTCCCGTCCCCGAGCCCGCGGGCGACTGAGCGCGCTACGCACCTTGCGAGTTATCACAGGCACGTTCGCGATTGCGTCAACGGGCGCTCGTGCGTCATCACGAGACCTCGCGTGCATACGACTTGACGGAAACGCAATGACATTGTACTAGGGTGTTGCGCCAACGTAGCTGCACGCGTTTTAATGCGTGCGATCACCGAACGCAGGGCGATGCTGCACGCGCGCGGAGTCGGCACACGACGTGCGCCGGAGGGCGCGACGTTGAGTCGATTGAGTTGGTACGAATTACTATGAAATCACACTTGGCCTCAGGAGGCGCGCATGCCGCGGGGTGACGAGTTGCACGAGGAGTTTCGATTCTCGGATCGCGACGACGACGCGGATGATCTCGGGTATGGTGGTGGCGGCGGTTCCGGCGGCAACTACGACGACGACGATGAGGAGGAGGGTGGGTGGTCCGGGACGCGTGGCAGCGACGATCTCTGGGATAGCACCGACGACGATGATGAGGATGAGGAGGGGGAGGAGACTGCTACGTTCAGCGAGGAGGAAGAAGAGGAAACTGAGATCTTCCCCGCTGGCGGTCGGCGGTCCTCGAGCACTGGTGGCTCGGCGAGCAGCGGTTTCACGGGAGGCACGAGCGGCTCGGCGATGAGTGGCGGCGGAGCCAGCGGAGCGCCCGCGGCCGCGAAACCTGCCAGCAAGAGCGGGGGCGCCAAGAAGGCCGGGGGCGCGAAAAAAGGCGGCGCAAAGAAGGCCGCCAAGAAAGCGGCGAAGAAAGGCGGCGCGAAGAAGCCGGCCGCGAAGAAGGGTGGTGCGCGAAAGGCCGCGAAGAAGGGGGGCGCCAAAAAGCGCAGTGGCGCCAAGAAAGGTGGTGGCGCCAAAAAGGGCGCTAAGAAGCGCGGACGTCGCTAGTACACCTACCAGGACTTTTCGCGAACGGCGGAACGCAGCATCTGCGCTCCGCCGTTTCGCTTTGAAATCGTCGCCCGTAACTTCTACTCATGAGCGCGCCATCGATCCGGTCGGAAGTTGGCGGAGTTCCAATGAGCGCCGATCGCCAGGTGCTCGATGCGGCGATTGCTCTCGCTCCGACTATCTCACTCGAGCGAGTCCTGCACGAAGCGGTGCAGCAGATTCGTCGCGTCGCGATCTGTGACTCGGTCGCCATCGCACTCGCTGAGGGCGATCTCGGTCGATTTCAACTTGCTCACCATGTCGGTTTCGACGAGGAGGGCGCGTCGTTGGCGGCGTCGCTTCTTCCGAGCTGGCAACGCGCAGTCGGCGAATACGTTGTGGTTGAGCACGATCTGCCCCGTGGCAAGGAGATCACGGTTCCGATGGCCAGCGGCGATGTGCGTGGCGCCGTAACGGTGATCGTGACCGGCACAGAATCTCTGACTCGAGTCCAGGAGCTGGAACGAGTCGTTGCGAGCGTTGCGACTCAAGTTGCGTCGGCTATCGAGCGCGCCGAAATCGTGACTCGGCTCACCCAGCGGCGGCGACTCGAAGCGATTGGGGAAGTTTCGGCGGGTATCGCGCGAGAGCTTCGGAATCCCCTCTTCGGAATCTCGTCGGCGGCGCAGCTCCTCCGATTCCGCGTGCGCGATGATCCCGTGATCGAGAAGAACGTCGGTCGAATTCTTCGCGAAGTCGAGCGTCTGAACGGCGTGGTCGGGTCCTTGCTCGAGTACGGGCGCCCGGCACCGATGCGGCTCGCCGCCGCCGATCCCGACGCCGTGTGGCATAACGTCTTGGCGTCCAAGCGCGGCTTGCTCGAAAGCAAGGCGCTCGTTGTGCGACATCAGTTCGCCGAACCGCGAACGACGTGCGACATTGATGTCGAGCAAATCGCGCAAGTCTTCGTCAACGTGCTTTCCAACGCTGTCGACGCGGCGCCCGAGGGTAGTGACTTGGCGCTGACCTCGAGTGCGACGCCTGACGGTGGATGGCGGTGCGGTTTGCACAACGACGGCCCGCCGATCTCGCCAGAGCTGTTGCCCCGAGTGTTCGAGCTGTTCTTCTCGACGAAACCCGGCGGCTTTGGCGTTGGCTTGGCGCTGTGTCAGCGCATTCTCGACGACCACGGTGGCGCCATTGCTCTCGAAAGCACCGCCGACGCTGGAACGACTGTGACGATCTCGCTACCGCACCGGAAAATGGACGGAACAGCCAAAGCCGCCACGCATGACTGAGTCGCCAATTGCATTGCTTCGCGCCCATGCGCGTCACGCTCCCTGGAATGCGCGCGGCCTGGCTGCTCACGTGACAGCCCTCGTCGACGCCGCGGGAATGCGTCCCACGAACGCCTCGGCCCGTGTCGCGCCGAGTGCGCGGTCGATTCGGTTCTACGTCGCGAACGGGCTGCTCGATCGGCCAGAGGGAACCGGGACGGCCGCGACCTATAACTACCGTCACTTCCTTCAGTTGTTGGAGATCAAGATCCGGCAGCGCGAGGGCACCACGCTCGAGGCGATCAAGGGAGAGCTACGCGAGCTCACCGGCGATTCGCTGGAGAGGCGTGTTGCCACGTCGCTCGCGCCGGCCCTCGGGGTTCGTGCCGATGCCGTTGCTCAGACGGACGGCGATCAACCGTGGAGCTGGCGTCGCGTGCCCGTCGCCGACGGCATCGAGCTTCACGTGCGTGACGACTCTCCGGCTGCACGCGACGACGCGGTCGTTGCCATGCGCGAGGCGGTGCGCGCCGCGCTCGGTCGTGAAGAGATTCGCTAGCGACGCCTAACGCGACTCCGGGGTCACAGCAGTCGCGACAACACAACTGCGCCAGCTTCCAGCAGCCGCTCCCACGCCGAGCGCCGGCGAAACTCGGCGAGCGCAATCTCCTTGGAGTGTTGCAGATCGTTGAAAAAAATCGAATCCATTTCTGCACCGAATCGCCGGTCGAGAACGACGAGATTGGATTCGTTGTTGAAGGCCAACGATCGGTTATCGAAGTTCATCGAGCCGACACTCGACCAAAGTCCGTCGACAACGAGCGTCTTCGAGTGGATCATCGTTGGCTGATACTCGTAGATCTTCACGCCGGCTCCGAGCAGGTCCTCGTACCAGTAGCGGCCGGCGTACCATGTCGTCTTCACGTCCGTATTCGCGCTCACGGTCAGTATGCGAACGTCGACGCCGCGTTTGGCCATTCGCTTGAGCAACCGTCGAAAATCGTCGTCAGGGACGAAATACGAGTTCGTGACATAGAGCGTCTTGTGCGCGGAGGCGATGCTCAGCGCAAAGAAACGCTCGGCCGGTGTACTGCCGGTCGTTGGCGCGGTAAAGAGCAAACCCGCCGGCACTCCTCCCGGCATTGGCTCGAAGCCGCGCGTAGGGAAGAAGATGTCACCGGTGATGAGCTCTCCCGTTGCTTCTGCCCACGCCGAGGAGAACGCCGCCTGCAACTGCATCACCGCCGGCCCTTCGAAGCGGACGTTCGACTCGCGCCACTCATTCTCGCGCAATCCGTTGCCGAGCCAGTAATCGGCTATGCCAAATCCTCCGGTGTAGCCAATTTTTCCATCGACGACAACGACGCGCACGTGCGAGCGATCGGTCGCGTTATGCACCGAGTACCACCGGAGCTTGCGCAGCAACGCAACCTCGACGCCCGACTTGCGAAGGTCCTGCGCCCACGCGCGCTTGAGATGCTGCGCGCCGAAAGCGTCGAGTAAGAGGAGGACGCGGACCCCCGCATGCGCTCTGTCCTTGAGAATTGCCGCCAGGGTGTCGGCAATAACTCCGGGAAGCGCATAGTACATCTGCACGGTGATCGTTCGCTTCGCCGAACGCAGATCCTTCCAGAGCGAATCGTAGACGGACCCGTTGTTCACCGTCTGAACTCGCGTTCCCGGCTCGATGTGTGTGCCAGTGTACATCTCCATCGTTCGCGCGAACAGCGAGTCCGTCGGCGGTGGTGGTCCGTTGCGATCTCCCTCGGCAATGACCGTCTGCACAGGAGTACCGCGCGTGATCGACAGAACTCCTACGAACGCGAAGTACAGCAATATGATTGTTACGACGACGACGCCTAAGCGCTCGAGTCGTTCGGCGAACGTGTAGCTTTGTTGCGGTGGCATTCGTGCAGTCTCTTCCACATACTCTGTGCCATGTCTCGACCAGACTTCCGTGGCCCCATTTTGTTGACCGGCGCTGGACGAGAGGGGCAGGTCGGCGAATCCGTCGCCCGAGAGCTGGCGGAGCGCGGCGCCACGTTGCTTTTGGTCGACAGAAGCGCTGATCACGCGCGCGATCGAGCTGCCGCCCTTACCCAGGCTGGTTTTCGAGCCTCCTCATTTGCCTGCGATCTCGCCGATGCGGGTGCAGTCGGTGATCTGGCCGTGCGCGTGCGCAACGAGCATGGAGATCGGCTTGCCGCATTTGTACACGTCGCCGGCGGGTTTGCCCTGAGTGGGTCGCTCGACGAAAGCGACGTGGACGCATGGCAGCGCATGATGAGCATCAATCTCACGACAGCTTACCTGGTGACTCGAGCCTTTCTTCCGATGCTGCGCGCGGGAAAGGGTGCGATCGTGTATTTCGCCTCCGAGTCGGCCCTCCCTGGCGCGAAGGTGGCAAGCATCGCCGCGTACGCGGCCGCGAAGAGTGGTGTCGTCGCGCTCATGCACGCAGTCGCGCAGGGCGAGCGCGACAACGGTGTTCGAGCGAATGCCCTTGCGCCGACGTCGATTCGAACGGCGGCAAACATCCAGTCGATGGGCGAAAACGTTCGTTACGTGGAGCGAGCGGAAGTTGCCGCAGCCGTCGCGTATCTCTGCAGCGACGACGCGAGCGCTGTAACCGGTCAGGTCATCGCTTTGTCGTAAGGCTCACGGCCGGCCTTCGCTTGCCTTGCCCATGGCAAGGCGCGGCTCCACTTTCCGACCCATGAACC
>DATEHJ010000424.1:0-4381 GCA_035279645.1 Gemmatimonadaceae bacterium | reverse complement strand
TAGGGGCTAGGGTCCCTTTCCAACCTGACGTGCGCGACTGCTCATGGTCACGGCCAAGCGAAAAGCAGATCCCTCGCTGCGCTCGGGATGACAAACCTAGCCCCTAACCCCTAGCTCCCTAGCCCCTTGGCCCCCTATCTCTAACACAGCCACAGACCACGAGGCCTCCGTGCGCCGATTCGCTGCTGCTTTTGCGCTTACGTTCGTCGCCATCAGCTCCGCCGCCGCGCAGTCCGTGTCACTGTCCGGCGGACTCCGGATGGATCCCGACGCCGTCAAGGAATTCAAGGTGCCGTGGGAGCGGACCACGCCGCGCGATCCCTTCGTCGATCAACAGGGACACGTCTGGTTCGTCGGCCAGATGGGCAACTACGTCGCGGTGCTGGATCCCGCGCGCGGTGAGTTCAAGCGCTACGAGATCGATGCCGGCACCTACCCGCACAACCTCGTCGTCGACCGGCAGAACACCGTGTGGTTCACCGGTAACCGCAACGGGCGCATCGTACATTTGGACCCCGCGACTGGAAAGCTCAAGACCTTCATGATGCCCGATACCGCAGTGCATGATCCACATACCATGACCTTCGATGCGAAGGGTGATGCCTGGTTCACGTCGCAATTCGGCGGCGTCGTCGGAAAGCTCAGCACCGCCGATGGATCGATCAAACTCTGGCACCTGGCCAAGGACTCGCGTCCCTACGGCATCGTGCTCGACGCCAAGGGCCGCCCCTACTTCGACGAGTTCGGCACGAACAAGATCGGGACGATCGACCCGAACACGGGCGAGTTGAAGGAATACGAACTCCCCAACGCGCGCACTCGACCGCGTCGCATCGCGATGACCGCGGACGGCATCATATGGTATGGGGACTACACGCGCGGATTCCTGGGCCGGCTCGATCCGGCGTCGGGGAAGATCGATGAATACGCGATGCCTTCGGGTCCCGCGTCGCTGCCGTATGCGATGGCGACGGATGATCAGGACCGGATCTGGGTCGCCGAGACGGGAATTCAGCCGAACGCACTCGTTGCGTTCGACGTGAAGTCGCGTCGTTGGGTGGCGTCGGTTCCGGTTGGAGCAAAGGCGCCGAACACCGTGCGTCACATGGTCTTCGACAAGAAAACGCGGCAGCTTTGGTTCGGCGCGGACCAGAATTTCATCGGCAGCGCGAAGGTGCCTGGGCCGGCAGTCGTGCCATAGAACAACAAGCGTCATCACGGACTAACACGGACGGTCTCTTTGTCATCCCGAGGAGCGCAGCGACGAGGGATCTGCACTTTGAGGGCGTGAAGTGCAGATTCCTCGCTTCGCTCGGAATGACAGTGGATGGCAGATTCCTCGCTTCGCTCGGAATGACAGGTGTCCATGAGCGCGTCACTGTCCCCCTCCCCCTCCCCCAACCCGTATCCCTTGGCTCCTAACCCCGCGGCCAACAAACGCGATCGCCGTTCGACGGCTCGAGGCTTGGACCATCTGACGATCGAGTGCGTGACGCCGGAGGTAGATGGCGGGGGAGGGCGCTACTCGGTGAAGCGCGTAGTCGGTGACACGGTCTGGGTGGGCGCCGACATCTTCAAGGAAGGACACGATCTGCTCGCGGCGCGCGCGGTCTACAAAGGGCCCGGCGACGCGGGTTGGTCGGCGGTGCCCCTGATCTTCGACTTCGACAACGATCGCTGGTTCGGCTCGTTCGTCGTCGATCGCATCGGCCAGTGGAGATTCACGATCGAGGGGTGGACGGACACATTCGGGACGTGGCGCGCCGAGCTCCGAAAAAAGGTCGACGCGGAGCAGGACGTCCACGTCGAGCTGCTGGAGGGCGCGCTTCTCGTGCGCGCGGCGGCGCGTCGTGCGAAGTCGCCGGCGATCCGCGCGTCGCTGCTGCAGACGGCGCGCATCTTCGAGGATCGTCGCGAGACTCCGGCCAAGGCACGGATCCAGCGCGCGTTCGATGAGGATTTGCTCACGCAGATGAACGAGCTCTCTCCGCCCCGTGATCTCACGACGTACCCTCGTGAGCTCGGCGTCTACGTCGATCGTTCCCAGGCGCGGTTCGCGGCCTGGTACGAGCTCTTTCCGCGGTCGCAGGCGCCTAACGGCCAACACGGCACCTTCGACGATGCCGCCGAGCGTCTGCCTCGCCTCGCCGAGCTCGGCTACGACGTCATCTACCTGCCACCGATCCACCCGATCGGCCGGACCTTCCGCAAAGGGAAGAACAACAGCCTGACGCCGACGCCGGACGACGTCGGGAGTCCCTGGGCGATCGGCAACGAGCAAGGCGGGCACACGGCGATCGAGCCGGCGCTCGGCACCGTGGCGGATTTCGAGCGGCTTGTTCGTACGGCGAAGGGCCTGGGCCTCGACATCGCTCTCGACTACGCGCTGCAGTGCTCGCCCGACCATCCATGGGTGAAGGAGCATCCCGACTGGTTCCACATTCGTCCCGACGGGACGATCAAGTACGCCGAGAATCCACCCAAGAAGTACCAGGACATTTATCCGATCAATTTTTGGTGTGAAGATCGTCAAAATTTGTGGAATGCCTGCCGCGATATTTTCCTCTATTGGATCGCGCGCGGCGTGAAGGTTTTTCGCGTCGATAACCCGCACACCAAGCCTCTCTCGTTCTGGGAGTGGGTGATCGCCGAAGTGCAGCGCGACCACCCGGACGTGATCTTCTTCGCCGAGGCATTCACGCGGCCCAAGCGGATGAAGAGCCTCGCGAAGCTGGGCTTCACGATGTCGTACACGTATTTCACCTGGAAGAACAGCGACAGGGAGCTACGGGACTATTTCGAGGAGCTCACGAATTCGCCGATGGTGGAGTACTTCCGCGGCAACCTCTTTGCGAACACACCGGACATTCTCAACGAGTACCTCGTGCACGGTGGTCCGGCGGCGTTTCGCATACGCTTATTGCTCGCGGCAACGCTGCTCCCGCTGTACGGACTCTACAGTGGATACGAGCTCTTCGAGAACGTGCCGCTGCGGCCAGGGAGTGAGGAGTATCTCGATTCGGAGAAGTACCAGATCAAGCCGCGCGACTGGGATGCACCGGGCAACCTCAATTCGATGATTCAGCTGGTGAACGCCATGCGGCGCGAGAATCGCGCGCTGCAGCAATACGACAACCTCACTTTCCACAAGAGCGAGAATTCGGAAGTGCTCTTCTATCGCAAGGCGGCAACGGTGCGTCCGCGGGAATGGACTGGTGGACGCGCCTCGTACTATACGGTGCCGGAGACGCTATTCCCCGACACCGGCGGCGCTGGCGACCTGCTGATCGCGGTGACGCTCGATCCGCGCACGCCACAAGAGACGATGGTACACGTGCCATTGGCCGAGCTCGGATTATCGGAAGACGCGCACTACGTCGTTCATGATTTGCTAACGGGTGCGCACTACACCTGGCGCGGCGCCCGCAACTATGTGCGGCTGGATCCGATGTCGGGGCAGATTGGACACGTGTTCAGGGTGGAGGGAATGGTCTAGCACCGATCACCTTCTCTCCATGCCGACAGATCCGCTGTGGTACAAGGACGCCATCGTCTATCAAACCCACGTGAAGGCCTTCCGCGATTCGAACGCGGACGGATACGGCGACTTCCGTGGGTTGACCGACCGGCTGGACTACATCCAGCAGCTCGGCGCGACGTGCGTTTGGATTCTGCCCTTCTTTCCGTCGCCGCTGCGCGATGACGGATACGACATCTCGTCGTACGAGTCGATCAACTCGACGTATGGATCGATCGAGGACTTTCAACGGTTTCTCGACGCCGCGCACGAACGCGGGCTCAAGGTCCTCATCGAGCTCGTGATCAATCACACGTCCGATCAACATCCGTGGTTCCAGCGCGCGCGGCGCGCGCCGAAGGATTCGCGCGAACGGAACTGGTACGTGTGGAGCGACGACCCGAACAAGTACGCGGGCACGCGCATCATCTTCACCGACACCGAGACCTCGAACTGGACCTGGGATCCGGTGGCGCAGCAGTTTTTCTGGCACCGCTTTTTCAGCCATCAACCGGATTTAAACTTTGATAATCCGGAAGTGCTCGAAGCGGTGAAGAACGTGATGCGCTTCTGGCTCAAGATGGGTGTCGACGGTCTCCGCCTGGACGCCATACCGTATCTGCTGGAGAGGGAGGGTACGAACTGCGAAAACCTGCCAGAAACACATGCGCTGCTGAAAGATCTTCGGCGGACGCTCGATGCAGAATTCGATCAACGGATCTTTCTCGCCGAGGCAAACCAGTGGCCGCCAGACGTTAGGCCGTATTTCGGCGATTCCGACGAGTGCCACATGGCGTTCCACTTTCCGGTGATGCCGCGCATGTACATGGCGCTGCGGAAGGAAGATCGCACGCCGATCGTCGA
>DATEHJ010000423.1:0-2434 GCA_035279645.1 Gemmatimonadaceae bacterium | reverse complement strand
GCTTCAACAATCAGTTCGGTCACATCTTTTACAAGGAACCGTTCTCGCGTTACGTCGTCGCGGTCGAATACCGCTTCGTCGGAGAACAGGCGCCGGGTGGGCCGGAATGGGCGCTGCGCAACAGCGGCGTCATGATCCACTCGCAGTCAGCCAAGAGCATGGGAAAGGATCAGGACTTCCCGATCTCGATCGAAGTCCAGCTGCTCGGCGGGAACGGCACAGGACCACGCTCGACCGCCAACATGTGCTCGCCCGGCACCAACGTCGTCATCAAGGGCCAGCTCATCACCGAGCACTGTCTCAACTCGCGCTCCAGGACGTACGATGGCGAGCAGTGGGTGCGCGTCGAAGTGCTCGTGCTTGGCGATTCCATCGTGAAGCACATCGTGAACGGCGACACGGTGTTCGAATACTCGAAGCCGCAGATCGGTGGCGGGGTGGTCAGCAACTTCGACCCCGGCGAGAAACAGGACGGGAAGTTGCTGACGGGGGGCTACATCGCGCTCCAAAGCGAGAGCCACCCGATCGATTTCCGCAAAGTCGAGATCCGTCGGCTTCCCTAGGCCCGCAAGCTGCTGCAGTAAAACGAGCTAGCACCCCATTGCTTCTGCGGCCCGAAGTTGAATGTTGTGGGCCGTGAATTTCTGGCACCGCATCGGCGACCGCGCGTTGCGCGCGCTGCATCTCAACTCCATGAGCGGCAAGTTCTTAGTGTTCGCGGTCCTCGCGACACTGTTCACCGCCGTGGTCATGACGCTGGCGCTGCCGCGGGGGAGCGAACAGCCCTCGGATGACCGCGTCGCGCTCGAGCTCCAGGGTATCAGCTCGGAAGTCGCCCGCGAGATGGGAGTCTGGCTCGACGAGCGAGTCTTTGATCTGCGGCTTCGCGCCAGCCCCTATGTGGTGTCCGACAACCTGGCTCGCGTATCGGGCCGCTCCGGCGCGCAGGCGCTCGGCCGGCTTCGCGACTACCTCAACTCTGTCCGCCAAAACCTGTCCGCGCATGACGGCATCGCGATCCTGGGACCGGACGGCCAGACGCTTACCAGCAGCGGAAGCAGGACCGGCTACCGGCTGTCACAAGATCAGCTGAACAATTTGCGGACCCGCGATGCGCTCGTCGGCGATGCCTACTGGGATCCGGGTGTCAACAAGCCCGTGATTCTCCTCGTTGTCCCGATCCGCCGCGACGACGGATTCTTCCTCGGCGGGCTCGCGGCCAAGGTCAACCTGAGTGGGCTCATCGATGTGTTGCGCGAGCATGGCGGCGACTCTCGCCAAGTATATGCAATCACGGAACAAGGCAGAGTCGTCATCAGCTCGGCCGGCAACTCGGCAGACGTCATGAAGACGATTCTCCCGACCGTGACGACCCGCGAGTTGCTCGAGAGTGAAGGACGCGCCGTGGGGCAGTCACGCGCGCAGGGACGCGAGGTTCTCGCGAGCCTGCGCCGCGTTCCACAGCTGCGCTGGGCGGCTGTTGCCGAAGCACCCGTTACCGACGAAGGTGGCCAGGGCGGCCGCGCGACTCTGCTCATTCTCGCGCTCGTCGTCGTCGTCGGGTTGCTCGCCTTTCTCGCCAGCGTGCTGATCACGCGTCCCGTCGTGCGGCTCTCGGAAGCCGCCGCGCGCATCGCCGCCGGTGATCTGTCGGTCGACCTGCCACCGATGAGCAGCGGCGGCGAGGTAGGCTACCTGAGCCGTGCGTTCAATACCGTGGTGACGCGCCTGCGCGAGAAGGAAGGCCAGAGCGAGCTCGAGAAACTGTCGCTCACCGATGCGCTGACCGGCCTCTACAATCGCCGGCACCTCATGGGAACGCTCGCGAGCGAAGTGCAACGCTCACGGCGCCTGCGCCGCTCGTTCACCGTGCTGCTGGCCGACGTGGACAAGTTCAAGCAGTACAACGACACGCATGGCCACCTCGCCGGCGATACCGCGCTCGTCAAGATCGCCGAAGTTTTCCGCAGAATGACGCGTGCGGTGGACTGTGTCGCTCGCTACGGCGGGGAAGAATTCGTGGTGATGCTGATCGAGTGCCCGATCGCGACGGCCCCGATCGTCGCGGAGCGCATTCGCGAGCGCATCGCCGAGACGGAGCTCGGCCAAGGCAAGCTCACGGTGAGCATCGGCCTGGCGGAATATCCCGATGGGGGCGACAGCCCCGAAGAGCTGATTGCCAGCGCCGACGCCGCCATGTATCAGGCGAAGAACTCGGGGCGCAACAAGGTCGTGGTCGCCAGCGCGACAGAGCCGCCGCCGCCGGAGAAAAAAGCCCGCCGCAAACGTCAAACCTCGGCCTAAATACCGCGAGATTCGCTAGGTGCGCGTTCGTGGACGGCGTTGACTGACGAGCTTCCAGAACTGTCGCTCTCCGATGACTTTCACCAGGTGACCACGCGCGGCGAGGCGCCGGATCTCCATGAGCTTCGTG
>DATEHJ010000422.1:0-5371 GCA_035279645.1 Gemmatimonadaceae bacterium | reverse complement strand
ACGATCTACGCCCGCGATCTGCCGCCAAATACGACGTCCAACATCGCCGGCGCGCAGTGGTCGCCGGTGACGGTCGCTGACGCCGACTAGGTCACCCCGGCCTTCGAGGCACAGTTCGTTCGGGCGTCGCGCTTCGCATATCGCTATTTCCAGAACATGGCGGGCGCGCGATATGGCATCACCTGGCGCGAGAACTATTCGCTGTCGTCGCTTTCGGCGAGTCCGCCGAATGGCGGAGGGTGGGAGACGCCGCTCCTGCGAGACATTCTTCCGCGAACGGTGTTGTCGCCTGACGAGAGCCCGTTCGAGGGATTCCGTGTTTCGCGTTTCCTCACGATGCACATCGAGCCCTCGGTCTACTTGGCTCAGGTGCTCCAGGATTTTCGCATCGCCGGCGGCCGCGTCGTGCTGCGCGAGTTCGCCGACGCGCGATCGATTACGGCACTCCCGGAGCCGGTGATCGTCAACTGCACGGGGTTGTCGGCGGGAAAGCTCTTCAACGATACGGACGTGATGCCGATCAAGGGACAGCTCACCGTCGTCGCGCCGCAGCCCGAGGTCGACTACATAACGATCGGGCCGGGCGACTTGTACATGATGCCACGACAAGACGGCATCATCCTCGGCGGTACGCACGAACGCGGAGAGTGGAGCCTCGAACCGAATCCTGTCGAGTCGGCGCGGATCCTGCGCGGCCAGCAGGAACTCTTCACGCATGTACGCTCGTAGCGCTCGCCCACCCCTGGTCGTCGCCGCCAAATCCCGCCAGCTTTCGGCTCGCGTTGCGCGCCGTACTCCGCATAACGACTGACCCGCACGAGGACTTGACATGCCGGAGCTTGAACCGACGCTCACGACGTCGACTCGACAACAGAGGTGGACGCCCGTTGGCGGTACTCAAGCACTCGACCCCCGGTCACACCCCGCGCTCGCGCCGCTCGGCGCACGGCTAGCCAGAGTCGACGCGCCGCCCTTCGAGATCGAGCTGGAGGACGGAAGCACGTACTACATGCCGAGTCGCGTGACGCTCGCCGACCGGAGCGACGCGCCGCGGTTCAGGCTCATCATCCAGAATTCGCGCGGCCTCACCGCGCTCCGCGCGCTCGACGAGCTCCAACTGGGCATCGCCTTTCTGCACGGCGAGATCGACGTCGATGGAGATTTTCTCAGCTGCCTCGATCTTCGAGCGGTGTTCACCGATCGCCATCCGCTGCAGTCGCTGCAGCGATTCCTCGTCCCGCTGCTCCTCGGCCAGCGCCGTGGTGACATGACCTGGGTGCCGAAGCACTACGACTTCGGCAACGATTTCTACTTCGCGTTCCTCGACAAGCGATACGGTCTCTATTCGCAGGCGCTCTACCTCGCGAACGATGAGACGCTCGAGCGCGCGGTCACCAACAAGCTGGAATACATCGTCGACATCTGCCGCCTCGCGCCGGGATCACACGTGCTCGATGTCGGCGGTGGCTGGGGCGCGTTCGAGAAGTTCGTCGCGCCCAAAGGTATTCATTCGACGATGCTCACGATCTCTCACGAACAGTTCAATTACCTGTCGGATTGGTGCGCCCGCCACGGGATGCCGGGGCGCCTCAACGTGGCGTATGAGAGCATTTTCTCCTACAAGCCGCGCGAGCAGTACGACGCCATCGTCCTCCTGGGCGTGATGGAACACCTTCCCGACTACCCGAAGCTCTTCGCCCAGTTTGAGCGTTTGCTCAAGCCCGGAGGCCGCGTGTACATGGATTTCGCCGCCGGCCGCCAGAAGTTCAGCGTCAGTACGTTCACGCATCGCTTCGTCTTTCCGGGGAATCACACGCCGGTGTATCTGCCGGGGCTCTTCCGGGCGGCGGCGGCGAGCGAGTTCGAGCCGATCGCCCTCCATAACGACCGACACAGCTACTACCTCACTTTGCAGGCGTGGGCTCGTAATCTCGAGGCGGCGCGGGAGTTCGTCGTCCCGGCCGTCGGCGACGAGGTGTATCGGCTCTTCCGCTTGTACCTGTGGGGCGGCGCGCACCAGCTCCAGCGCGACGGCTCTCTCGAGAGCTACCGCGTCGTATTCCAGCGCGCGCGCGGCCGACGATCCTCGGAGATCGGCTGCTACAGCCGGATCTAGCGGCCGGCGTCGCTCGAGACGCCCGGGCCACGCTCCCGGCCGACCGCAACGTCGTCCGGCGTTTTGAATACGCTCAACGAGTGGAGGATGGCACGAGCCTCCTCCACTTCCGGCACGCTCGGATCAGCGAGGTGCTCGAGCGCGGCGGCGATCGTTTCCCCGGCTTCCGCGGCGCGCTGCTGTCTCACGAGGAGGCGGGCCAGGCTCACCGCCGCGCGGAGCTGCAGCGAACGACTCCTCTGCCGCGCCGCGGCGGCGAGGGCGGCACGGAACGTGTCTTCCGCCGAGCGCTCGACGCTCGCCAGCTCAGGCGCGTTTACTTCGCCCATCTGCAAGAGCAGTTCGCCCTTCAGCCGCCGCAGCTCCGGCTCCCAGCATCGATCGTCGTTCTTCGTCGCGATGTCGATGGCGTCCTCGATAATCGCCAGGCCTTTGCGGACATCTCCGGTTCTGCCATGAGCATCCGCTAACATCGCGAGGAAGTGCGGCAGATTCAGCTCGGCACCGGTGCGGCGGAACTGTTCGATCGCCCGCGAGAGGCGCCCAACGCTCTCCGGGTCTTCGCCGAGCGCGACGCGCGCCCACTCTCGAAACATGAGCCCCAGCGCGAGCCACTGCACATAGTCGTGCGTTCGCGAGATCTCGATTGCCGCCTCCGCGTGGCGTTTCACCGCCGCCGCATCGCCGCGGTACTGGTGCAGCCATGCCGTGAGGCATTGCGCATACGCGACCGCGAACGGGTAGTGCTGCCGCTCGGCGATCTCTCGCGCCAGCTGACTTTTCTCTAACGCTTCGCTCGGCCGGCCTAACAACCAGGCGACGATGGCGAGCCAGGACGCCGGCATGAAGGCCCCGGTGACGACCCAGCCAGTACTCTGTTTTTGCGGGTCATACGCGGCAACGGCCGCTTGCAGATGCCCCTCTGCCGACTCGAATTCCCCGAGGTGAATGAGAGGCGGTCCCATGGCCGAACGCGCGAGGACGACCTGCTTCGAATCACCGGTTGCTTCGGCGATCGCCGCGAGCTGCTGGACGACGTCGTGCGCCGTGTGCAATTCGCCGCGTACGGTATAGAACCTGTACAATCCGTGCAGCACCGGAATCTGCGCCGGCGTATCACCCGTCTGGGCACAGAGATCGCGCGCGCGCGAATACGCTGCCTGGACCTCCGAGGACGCATAGCCCTGGAGCTCGGTAAGTGGTACGCCGAGAGCGACCTGCAGCTGCAGCTCCAGCCTTGCCTGATCGTCACCGGCCGGCATACTCTCGACCGCCTCCAGGCCGCGACGCGCGAGAAGCACCGCTTCCTTATTCGCGAATACGCGCGTCGCGGCGCGCGCCGCCTTCAGGAAATACGTTCCCGCGCTGTCGAACTGGCGTGCGGACGAGTGGACAACCCCAAGCTGCGCGGCGTAGGAAGGATCTTCGCCGTGATAGGCTTGCATCGCCGCGGCCACCTTCGCGCTCACCGTCATTCGGCGCGTCGCACGGAGCGTGGCCAGGAGCGTGTTCTGATAGAGGATGTGAGCGAATACGTAGCGCAACGACGGCGTCCGTCCCGCGAGTAGCCCCTCTCCGGAGCAGTGCACGATCGCGTGCACTCGTTCGAGCCGCTCGAGGCGCTCCTCGACCTCTGCCGCGTCGATCTCCATCGCCTGCGCGACCACGGCCGAATCGAAAGCGACCCCCTGAACGCTCGCGGTCACGAGAAGGCGGCGGTCTGCTTCATCGAGGCGGTCGATCGTCCGCTGGATCACGCTGCGCACGGACTCCGGCAGCTCGGATACGACGCTCTCGATCTCGCGATCGAGCTGCCATGAGCCGCGGCGATTCGTGATCACGCCGTGATTGGCGAGCTGTCGCGCGACGTCGGCGACGAAGAGCGGCGTCCCCTCCGTACGCGCGTGCAACACCGTAATGAATTCGTCGGGGAACTCGTGTCGCGGATACACGATCTCGAGATACGCACCGACCTGAGCGCGATCGAAGGGACGAAGACGCGTCTCCCGCGCCGCGCCGCGGCTCTGCAACCGGAGTTTAGTGTCCGCGAACGGATGCCGTGCGAGCAGCAGATCCGACGGGCGATACGTGACGAGCAACAGCATCCGCAACGTGTCGAACCGATCGGCGAGGTAGCCGATCAGGTCGACCGTGGCGGTGTCGGCCCAGTGCACGTCCTCGAGAAAGAGAATGAGCGGACTCGAACGCGAGAGCTCGAGCAGTAACGAGCCAAGCTGCCGCTTCATCTGCTCCGAAGAGCTCACGCGCGTGTCCGCGGGCGCCGACGTGTCCGACAAACGCGCGGTGGATGCCGGGTCGACGAGAACGTACCAGGCCGGCGCGAGGTGCCGCATCTGTCGCGCGACGTGATGACCGCCGCTCCCGGCGATCAACCCCTCGAGCGCCTCGAGCACGGGGAGATACGCCTCGGCGCCGGCGAGTCGCTCGGAGCAACGGCCACGCCCAACCAGAATGCGGCTGTCGACCGAGGTGATCTGGCGGAGGAATCCGTCGACAAGTGTGGTCTTGCCGAGTCCAGCCTCCGCCACCACCGCGTGTAACTGCCCGCGATCGCGCGTGCTCTCCTCGAAGCTCGCCGAGAGCTCGGCCTCCTCGCCGCCTCGCGAGACCATCGGCGTTAGGCTCGCGACGTGCCTCTGCTCCTTCGCCACCCGATCGCGGGCGGTCGCGACCACTTGGTCCGGCGTGCGCTCGCGAGTTTGCGTGTTCGGGACCTCGTCGCTTCCGCTGATGCTCTCGAGCACGAACACCAGCTCTTCGGCGGACGACGGCCGATCGGCGGGCTCCTTCTCGAGACATCGCGCCACGAGCGTCACGAGCTCCTCGGGGAGCTCGGGCCGCGACTCACTCAGCGACTTGGGCACCTCCGTGAGGTGCGCGGCGAGCAGCGACTGGTACGACAGCCCGTCGAACGGAACTGAGCCGGCGAGGACCTCGTACGCCAGCATTCCAAAGCTGTAGATGTCGGCCCGGTAGTCGGTAGCGGGATCGCCGATGATCTGCTCCGGCGCCATGTACGCCGGCGTCCCGATGGTCGCACCGGCGTGCGTCAAACGCCGATGGCGCGCCTCGCTGTGATGATCGCCCGCGTCGTGGATTTGCTCGTTAGGTGGTGCGCTCCCCTCTCGCGCATTCAGAATCGCCTTCGCGATACCGAAGTCGATGACGAGCGCCGTGCCCTCGGCGACAAGGACGTTCCCCGGCTTGATGTCGCGGTGCACGACGCCGTGGCGA
>DATEHJ010000421.1:0-9487 GCA_035279645.1 Gemmatimonadaceae bacterium | reverse complement strand
CGCATACGCTTTTGGGCGTGACCCGCTCGACATTGTCACCACCGTTGGCGCGTCGCGCGCGCTGTCGCAAGCCGTTTGGGTTGGTGTCGAGGCGGTGGGATCGGACCTCGAGGGCTTTTTCGATACGGCAGAAGCCGAAGGCGGAGCGACAGTGCTCGTCGGTCCCACGCTGGCATTCGCGGTCGCGCACCGTTGGCGGCTGGTGCTTGGCGGCGGGCCGGTGCTCCGGGCCTCGAGCAATGCCACCCCAACAGGAACGCTGAGCCCCGCGTCGCCGTTAGGCACCCGACGCTCCGGCCACGTGCTCAGGACTTCGCTCCGCCTCGCCTGGTAGGGTCGCTCTGCCGCCGCCGAGCGATTCGCTTGCCCTCGGCGGAATCAGCGATGAGGGTCTCGAGACGCCGCGAGCCCGTCTCCGCCCGCTTCGCGCTCACGACCCACCAGATCGCAGTGCGCCGATCTACTCCCGCGCTTGCGTGGGGTGAAGCGAATGACGTACGCCTCGTCGTTCGCTCGCCAGGGACAGCGCCCTTGTTCTACTGCAAAAGCAGTTGACAAGCCTCACAACGCATCCTATTCTACTGGAAGTTCAGTAGCTAAACCCAGGAGCGATCGTGGGCGACATCTACTTTCCGCCGCGCGAGCTCGCCGTGATGAGCGTGCTCTGGCGCCTAGGATCGGCGAGCGTGACGGAGGTCCGTGACGCACTCGAGGAAGACCTCGCCTACACGTCCGTGCTGTCGGCGCTGCAAACGCTCGAGGAAAAGGGCTTCGTGCGCCACGAAGCGGAAGGCCGAGCGTATCGCTACTTCCCCACCGTCGAGGCCGAGCACGCGGGGGGAAGCGCCCTCGCCCGCGTCCGCGACGCGATCTTCGATGGCTCCGTTGAGCGCATGTTCGCGCAGATGGTCGCCGACAAGAAACTCAGCCGCAAAGAGCTCGAACGCATGCGACAACTGATTACCAAGCGTCTCGGAGAGAAACCATGATTTCGTGGATGCTCTACACGGTCATCGTCGGACTCTGCTCCGTGATCGCGGCATGGGCCGCCGATTCCCTGCTCCGAATGAACGGGCGCCCCAGTCGCTTCGTCTGGATCGGTGCGGCGTTGCTCGCGTGCGTTCTGCCCGCGAGCGCTCCATTCCGCGCGAGTCTCGCGACGCGTCCGTCAGGCGAGCCGGTCGATCCGTCGGCGCTCCTACTCATGCAAACGAGCATTCAGTCGGTCGAACGACATGTCCCGACGTCGGCGCCCTGGTTCGCAATCGGCGTCTGGGTGCTGGCTACGATGCTCGTGGCGGCCTCCTTCGCCGTCGCCTACGCGCGACTGCGCCGCTTGCGTCGCGCGTGGCCGGTCGTCGAGCTGCACGGACAGCGCGTTCGCCTTTCGCCGACACTGGGCCCGATTGTGATCGGAGTCGTTAGGTCCGAGATTGTCATACCGCGCTGGGTGTTGAGCCGCGCCGCGGACGAGCAGCAGGTCATTCTCGGCCACGAGGCGGCGCACGTCGGCGCGCGCGATCCGCTGCTCCTGGCGCTCGCATGCACGTTGGTCGCGCTCATGCCCTGGAATCCCGCGCTCTGGATCATTCTCTCGCGCGTTCGTCTTGCGATCGAGGTCGACTGCGACGCGCGCGTGCTGCGCCGTGGCGTGTCGCCGCAGTCGTACGGTTTCTTGCTCGTCGACGTCGCCGAGCGCGCGTCGCCGATGCGTTTCGCCGCGCCGGCACTCGCCGATGGCCCATCTCACCTTCATCAGAGGATTCTCGCCATGCAGCCGCGCCGCCTCAGTCATCCTGTACTCCGCGGCGCGACCGTCGCGCTCGTCGGACTTGCCGGGCTTCTCGTCGCGTGCGAAGCGAAGATGCCTACCGCCGCCGACGTCGAGCAGATGGATGCCAGTTCCGCTGAACGTGACGCGAGAAAACTGGGTATGCTGCCGTCGGACGCGTCGGTCGTGTGGTTAGTCGACGGCGTCATCACCCCCGAGGCCGCTGCCAAGGCAATTGCACCGGAACGCATCGCGAAGGTCGACGTCGGCAACGTCGAGGGCCGGTCGCGCATGTATATCTTGACGAAGGCCGCTGCGAAGACTGGCTTCGCGTGGACGGTCGACACGGTCCGCGTCCGCCACCGCGAGGGTCTTCTCAAGGACACGCTGGCGGTGATTCGTAAGTTGCAAACCGCGGCCGGTGGCGAGGCGAAACCGATCCTGGTCCTCGACGGCGTGCGGTCTGACATCTCCGCGCTCGCGAAGCTGGACCGGACGCGCATCGACCGGGTCGAGGTGCTGAAGGGCGAGGCCGCGAAAGCCGCATATGGCGCCATTGGCAGCAATGGGGTGATCGTCGTGACGACGAAACGCTAGACTCCGCAGCTACTCCCATCGTCTAACGATGGGACTTGACAGCCGCGCGCGAGGCCGCATCTTCCCATCGTCTATCGATAGGAAGTGAGGCCTCGTGAAGTCTGCGCCGGAGCTCCTCCCAGGCACCCTCGATCTCATCATTCTTCGGACGCTCGCGCGGGCCCCGATGCACGGCTACGGGATCGCCCAACGCGTCAAGGACATCTCGAAGGACGTCCTGCAGGTCGGCGAGAGCTCGCTGTACCCTGCCCTCCAACGGCTGCTACTCGACGGCTTCGTCAAAGCCGAGTGGGGCGCGTCCGAGAACAATCGCCGCGCGCGATATTATACGATCACCGCTGCCGGACGCCGCCAGCTCGCGTCGGAACGCGAGGAGTTCGAGCGCGTCGTCGAGGCCATCCACGCGGTCCTCCGCTTCGCCTGAGCGTCCGATGCGCTTTCTCCGACGCGTTGCTCAGTGGCTTCATTTCCGAACCCATCAGGCCGAGCTACGCGACGAGCTCGCGTTTCATCGTGAGATGGTCGAGCGCGACCTCGTCGCGCGCGGGTTTTCGGCCAGGGCGGCGCGCGATGCGGCGCGGCGCGTCATGGGGAACGAGACCTTCATGCGCGAGGAGGCGCGATCGGTGTGGGTATGGTCTTGGCTCGACGAGCTGCGGCAGGACGCGGCGTACACGATTCGCAGTCTCAGGGCGAGCCCGGCTTTCACGACCGCGGTCGTTCTCACACTCGCTCTCGGACTCGGCGCGAACGCGGCGATGTTCTCGTTCGTCGACCGATTGCTCTTCCGACCGCCGCCCTTGCTCGTCGATGCGTCGTCCACGCACCGCGTGTATCTGTATCGGACGAGCGATGGTGTCGAGCGGGAGCGAAGCGGTGGGTACGCGCGCTACGCCGATCTCGTGCGCTGGTCGACATCATTCTCTCGCTTCGCCGCTGTTGAACGAAGACTGATCGCCGTCGGCACCGGGGATGCAACGCGCGAAAGGCCCATCGGCATCGTGACGGCGGGATTCTTCGACTTCTTCGATGCCCGCCCGCATCTGGGGCGCTACTTCACGGCGGCTGAAGACTCGCCGCCGGTCGGAGCGCCCGTGGCCGTGGTGAGCGACGCGTTCTGGCGCACGGCGTATGGCGCGCGCGCCGACGTGCTGGGCTCGACGATCGCCATCGGTCCGGTCGTGTACACGATCATCGGCGTCGCGCCGCCGGGCTTCGTCGGCCTCTGGCCTGAACGACCGCCCGCCTTCTTTATCCCGGTGTGCAGCTTTGGTGGATCACGCGGTGCCCCCAATTGGTGGAATTCGTACGGCCACGCGATCGGCATCGAAGCAATCGTTCGTCGCAAGCCCGGCGTGAGCGTCGCCGCGGCGACCGCCGATCTCACGACTGCACTGCGCCGCAGCTATCAGGCCGACCTCGACTCGCGGCCGGACCGCGCCGGCTTGACCGTCGATCGCCTGCGCCCCCGCGCGGTGGTGGCGTCGATCCTGGCCGAGCGCGGCCCGGAGGCCTCGAGCGTCGGCCGGGTCGCCTTCTGGCTCTCCGGTGTGGCGTTGATCGTGTTGCTCATCGCCAGCGCCAACGTCGCCAACCTCCTCCTCGCCCGCGCCGTGCGACGCCGCCGCGAGACTGCGGTCCGCATCGCGTTAGGCATCAGCCGAGCACGGCTGGTTTCACAACCACTCATCGAGAGCGTGTTGTTGGCGCTGGCGGGAGGCGGAGCGGGACTCGTGATGTCACAGTGGGCGAGCCGGCTGTTGCACGCCGCATTTCTCCCGGGCGACGCACAGCCGCCGGTAATCGGCGATCCGCGCACCGCGCTCGCGGTGGCGGCGATGACGTTGGGCGCCGGCGTGCTCGCCGGGATCGTGCCGGCGCTCCAGGTGAGCCGCGGCGATGTCATTGTCGATCTCAAGGCGGGCGCGCGCGAGGGTATCTATCAGCGGTCGCGCCTTCGTGCCGGTCTGTTGCTGGCACAAAGCACATTGTGCGTGGTGTTGCTCAGCGGCGCGGGACTCTTCGTCCGCAGCGTGCGCAACGTGCGCGAGGTTCATCTGGGCTACGACGTGGATCCTGTGCTCGTGGTCGACCTGGTCATGCGCGGCGTCAGCTTCGACAGCGCGCATACAGTTGCCCTGAATCAACGTCTGCTCGAGGCGGCGACGACGATTCCCGGCATCGAGCGCGCGAGCCTCATGAAGACAGTTCCCTTCGGGGGGATCTCGTCTTGGCCGCTTTACGTTGCTGGCATCGACTCCGTCGACAAGCTCGGCGAGTTCGACCGCAATGAGGTGTCACCCGAGTACTTCGCCACCATAGGGACGCGCATTCTCCGCGGGCGCGGCATCGAGGCGACCGACGTCGGCGGAAAGCGACCCGTGATGGTCGTCGATGCATCGATGGCCGCGGCGCTTTGGCCAGGTCAGGACGCGCTTGGGCGGTGCGTGCGGATGGGCGCCGACACTGCGCCATGCACATACGTCGTTGGCATCGCTGAGGACATTCACAGCCGCGCATTGAGTGGTGACGCCGGCTATTACCTGTACTATCTGTCCATAGCGCAGACGACGCCGGAAGACGCCGGGCTTTTCGTGCGCACGCGCGGCGGCGCACGTGTGATCGAGCCCGTTAGGCGGCGATTGCAGCGCGAGATGCCCGGCGCATCGTACGTGTCGGTCACGCCGTTCGCGGACATTCTCGGCGAGCAAACGCGATCCTGGACGCTTGGGGCGACAGCGTTCACGGCCTTTGGCGCCTTGGCGTTGATCGTCGCCGCTCTCGGGCTGTACAGCGTGATCGCGTACAGCGTCACTCAGCGCACGCACGAGTTGGGTGTACGCATGGCCCTCGGTGCCAGAACCATGGATGTCGTGGGACTCGTCGTGAGCGAGGGCGTTCGCGTCGGCGTCGCCGGGTTCGTCATGGGTGGAATACTGACCCTGGCGGCGGCGCCCTGGATCGGCCCATTGCTCTTGCGCGAGTCGCCGCGCGATCCTCTGGTGTTAGGCGTGGTGTGCGCAATCGTTATCGTCATGACCATCGCGGCGAGCTGGATTCCGGCGCTGCGCGCGACGCGAGTCGACCCGAGGGCGGCGTTGCAGGCGGGTTGACAGCCTAACCGCAAGGCCTTGCGGGCTGAGGCGGATCACGACAGCATCCACTATCTCGTCATCGAGCAGTGGCATGCGCGTCGCGTCCTCCGCAGTTTCCGCGGTTTGGTTTCTTGTCGCTGCGACGCCCTCCACCGGAGCCCATCCCGCTGGTCGACCCGTTGAGCGAATTATAAACAACGACAATCGTGTTCCGGCTGGAGAGCTTCGTCAAGGCGTTCTCACCATCCGTCTCGAAGCGCGGGAGGGCGACTGGCGGCCGGATGGCGACTCGAATCCCGGCCTCGTCATGCGCGCGTTCGCCGAAGAGGGGAAAGCGGCGCAGGTACCCGGTCCGCTGATTCGAGTTCCGGAAGGAACCGAGATTCACGCCTTCGTGCGCAATACCTTCACCCTCGGCACACTCGTGGTGCGCGGCCTCTCGCGGCGCGGTATGTCGGTGAGCGCGGATCGCGACACCATTCACGTCGCCCCGGGGGCGACGCGCGAAGTCCGATTTGTCGCTGGTGCCGCCGGAGCATACTACTACAGCGGCTCCATAGTGGGGGCCGAGGACAGCGGCCCGTCGAGACGGGATGCGGAGCTGAGCGGGGCGTTTATCATCGATCCGGCCGGCATCGCATCGGCGCGCGATCGTGTGCTGGTCATCGGTGTCTGGCTCGCGGATACCGCGTTCGCGGGGGCGATCACCAGCAAGACTCTGCTCCGCTTCTCGATCAACGGCAGATCCTGGCCCAATACGGAGCGATTGACGTATGCGTTAGGCGACACGGTTCGCTTCCGCGTCATCAACGTGAGCAACGCAGTTCACCCCATGCATCTGCATGGGTTCTATTTCACCGTCGACGCCCGTGGCGACGGGACTGTCGACAGTGTGTACGGCCGCAGTGTGCCGCCGTACCGTGTCGTTACCGAACGCCTCGCGGCGGGCCGAACGTTTTCAATGACTTGGGTGGCGGAGCGCGCCGGCAACTGGATGTTTCATTGTCACGACAACTACCACGTGCTCCGCAACTGGCCGCTCGACGGATCGCCGGCGTCCGCGGGCTCGCATGCGACGTACCTCGCGCACGACATGATGGGCGGTCTCGTAATGGGCATCCAGGTTCGCGGCCGTGACTCGTCGACGCTCGTTATGCAGGGAGCGATGCGCCGGAAGCTGAGACTCGTGGCGCGCGTCGCAGGCAGAACGAGCACCGAGAGTGAGCCAGCGTTCGGTTATGACCTTCAGGACCGTACCGGGTCGTCGCGGCTTGGACCGACCATTCTCCTCAAGCGCGGAGAGCCTGTGAGCATCACGGTCGTGAATCAGCTCTCCGAGCCGACGTCGGTGCACTGGCACGGGATCGAGCTCGAGAGCTACTACGACGGTGTGCCGGGCTTCGCCGGTTCTCCAAACCACATCGCGCCACCGATCGCGCCAGGCGACTCATTCGAGGCCCGATTCACACCTCCGCGCGCCGGCACTTTCATTTTTCATCCGCACGCCGACGAGTTCAGTCAACAGCGCGCGGGGCTCTCAGGCGCACTACTGGTGGTGGACGATCCGAGGACCTTCGATCCAGCGAGCGACATCGTACTGCTCCTTGCCGTTCCGCGTCGCGAGGACGAATCGCGACGTGGCATTCTGATCAATGGAAGCATGACGCCAGCTCCGCTCGAGATGCATGTCGGCGAACGGTACCGCCTCCGTATCATCGACATTCACACCTTCCGACCGAGCATGATCGTGCGTCTGATTCGCGACTCGACAGTGCTTACCTGGCAGCCTGTGGCAAAGGACGGCATGCCCATCCCCGCCGAGCGCGCCCAGTCGCGACCCGCGCAGCAGCAGATGGGCAATGGCGAGACTTACGATTTCGAGTTCACGCCGACGATGCGTGGAATTCTGCAAGTCTCCGTGACGTCCAACGTCGGTGTACCCCTCGGCTCCGTCCCGATTCACGTACGCTGAGCTCGCGGGAACAAAAGCAGCCAACTTCGCCAGGCGGGCACGGGTCCGGCGAGTCCTTAACGTGCTTCGAACTGGTCGCCCGCGTCGACCTTTGGCGCCTTGGCGGCAAGAATCTCCGGCTGGTCGATTGCCGGCGGCTTCGCGAAAAGCTCCTCCGCGCGTGCGAATAACGCCTTCGCTATATCCCCCGCGAGGTGCGCGTCACGGCCACGCTGATCGGCGAAGGTGTCGAAGATGCCGAACTTCGACGGCCCAAGCTTCAGCGCGTACCAGCTCACCGTCTCCCGTTCGGCTTCCGCCATCGGTAAGGCTGACTTTAGAAACCGCTCAACTTCCTGCTCCTTGCCCGGCTTCGCTTGCAGCACGGCCAGGATCCCGAGCTTTTCCATAGGTTCTCCGAGTGGTTGAGGTTGGAGCGATGCGTTCACAGGAACGCGGCGGCGCGGCGTGGAGTTCCCGGGCATCGTGACTGCGTGAATGCCGCGCGCGTCTATAGATGGTCCCTTCCATGCGTCCGCGGAACGCAATTTGGCGTGAGTTCACTCAAGATCTGTCCCAGCTGCAGCGCCCAATACCCGGATACCGAGCGGTTCTGTCCCAAGGACGGAGCCGCGCTCCATCCGCAGCCGGGCACGAGGACAGACCTCGTCGGCTCCATCATTGCCCAGCGCTACCATGTGGTGAAGTTGCTCGGTACCGGCGGCATGGGACGAGTCTACCTCGCCGAGCACGTCAAGATGGGGCGCCGGTCGGCCATCAAGGTGCTTCATCCCTCGATGGCGCGCGACGCGGAGGCGATAAGCCGGTTCAATCGTGAGGCGGCGAATGCCAGTCGCATCGATCACCCGAACGTCGCGGCGATCTACGATTTCGGCGAGACGCCCGACGGGCTGTTGTATCTCGCGATGCAGTACATCGAAGGGCAGACGTTGACTCAGATCATGCGGGCGCAGGGCGCGCTGCCCCCACTCCGCGCAAGCGACATCGTGCGGCAGGCGGCGGAGGGCCTTCACGCCGCGCATGCCATGGGCATCGTGCACCGCGATCTCAAGCCCGATAACGTCATGATCTGCACCGATGCCGACGGCCTCGACGGGGTGAAGGTCGTGGACTTCGGCATCGCCAAGTCGACGAAGGAACACGCGCAGGGCGTGACGCGGAGCGGCGTCGTGATGGGAACGCCGGAGTTCATGAGCCCCGAACAGCTCGCCGGTGAGGAGCTCGACGGCCGCTGCGATCTCTATTCGCTCGCGCTCATCACGTTCAACATGCTCACCGGTGTCGCGCCGTTCTCGGGCACATCGATCAGCGCGTTGGTGGCGCAGCGATTCCAGGAGCGACCGCGGACGCTCGCCGAAATGAGACCGGACGTCGCCTGGCCTAACGAGGTACAGGCGGTGCTCGACAAGGCGCTCGAGCGGGACCGCGAGCTCCGCTATTCCTCGATTCGCGAGTTCGCCCATGCGCTGCACGCCGCCGTCGCGATGATGCCCTCGGGCGCGCACGGCAGACCGAACACGCGCGTGCTCGACGTGCCCTCGCCTGGTCGCCGGCGCCGGGCAATGTGGGCGATCGGCGCTGGCGTCGCGCTCGCCGTCGCCGCCGCGATCACACTCGGTAGTCGCAGTCTCGTGCGCGGCACGCGTGCGCGGTCGGCTCTGGCGGAGGGCATCACCGCGATCCGGAGCGGCCAGACCGAGCGAGCGAAGGCGCGGCTCATCGCGGCGAGCAATCTGTCGCCTAACGATGCAAGGCCGCATGTTTTTTTGTCGCGGCTTGCACGCGAGGCGAACGACCTCGCCACGGCGAACGACGAGGCGGTGAGAGCCGTCCGGCTGGCGCCCGAGGACGGCCCCGCGTTGCGCGAGCTCGCCACGACGCTGTACGCGACGCAGAACTTCAACGGCGCTCGCGCGTTCTATACGCGGGCGGTGGCCGCCGACCCGGCGGATCGCGTGTCACAGGGATACCTCGGCTGCTCGCTCATCCAGCTCGGGCGAGTGGAAGAGGGGCTGCGGTGGCTCCAGCGGGCCGGCAGCGGGACGTGGTCGG
>DATEHJ010000420.1:0-14622 GCA_035279645.1 Gemmatimonadaceae bacterium | reverse complement strand
GCTCACGCGCGGCCGTGGTTGCCTCGGTGTCGGTAGCGTAGTGGCCGATGCGAACGCGAAAGGGCTTCGCGCTGGTGGCGACGCGCGCCACGATACCGCGTGCTCCCAGCTTGGTCACGAGGCTTTCCGCCGAATCTTTGGTCGCGTATGCCGCGACCTGAACGGTGTAGCGGCCCGTGGGCGACTTGGGTCCGCCGTTAGGCGCCGGGCTACTGCGCCGCGCGGTATCCTTTGTCGTGACCGGGCGCCGCGTCGTGTCGGTGCGCAACGTGTCTCGCGGCGGCGGTGGTGGCCGGCGCTGCGTGGTGTCGGCCCGCGTCGCTCGCGCCGACGCGGCGGATCGAGCGACGGGTACCACGGTGTCGACTCCGACGCAGCGGCCCGCGTAATAGTCGACCTGGTTGCGCGTCTCCAAAGCCGTGTCGCCTAACGTAGCCCGCGTCCGCAGCAGGACGGCGCATCCCTTCGCCAACTGGTTCTGATCGAGCAGCAAACGACCGAGCGAGATGCCCGCCCGCACGCGCTCCGGATCGTTAGGCCATTGGAGCAGGAATCGCTGCAAGTGAGCGATTGCCGGGTCCCGGTCGCCGCGCGCCATCTCGAGCTGCGCGAGCGCCAGCAGCGCGTCCCCCGAGTGGGGAGAAAACGGGTATTCGACGATCACGCGCCGGTAGTCCCGTTCGGCGTCGGCGGCCGTCGACGCCAGCGCGCCGCGCCAGTACAGCGCCGTGGGATAGTCTGGCGTCCCATCGCTCGCCGTCAGCGCCGAATCGACCAGCGCTCTCCCAGCCGGGCCATTTCCCGCGAGCACGAGCTTACGCGCGCGAAGGAACAGCGAGTCTCGCGGATCGACCACGGCAGAGGGCTGTTTCGCGGTGGAATCTGTGCTCTGTGCGCGCGCGTTGCCCGTAACCGTTGCGACGGCTACGGCGAGCAGCGCGACACTGGTTGACTTCATCATGCCGCGGAACGCGACCGCTGTCGCGACGAAACGCACATCGTCAGGATGAGCGACTCGAGTAATTGCTCATCGGTCGAGACGCGGCTCTCCTTGATCGCGACGTCCGTAGCGAGCAACGCCGCGAGCGCCGCGTCGAGATCTCTCGGCGTCCAGGAATCCATCGCACGGACCCAACTGCTGACGGCGTCGCCCCAGCTCCGTCCGGTGTACGGGGATGAGTCCTTGAGCAATGCGTAGAACTCGTCCTTCATTCGGTGTGGCGACACGCCGGCCTTTCGACGCGCAAGACCCCACGCCAGCGCGAGCGTCTGCGTTCCAAGTGCCATGACGGTCGTCACCACGCTCGTCTTCGGCTGCATCAACACGTGCGGAATCAGCTCGAGTGCGCGCGCGGCGTTGCGTTCACCGACGGCGTCGAGCAGATCGCCTAACGTCTCACCCCGCTGAATTCCGACGATCGCCGCGACCGCCGCTTCGTCGATGACGCGTTGCTCACCGCCCGCAACAAAACTCGCGAGCTTGTCCAGCTCGATCTTGAGTTGCGCGAGCTCGGTGCCGACAGCGCTCTGTAGCAAGCTCACCGCCTCCGGGGTGATCTCGCACCCGAGATCGTGCGTCGCATAGTACGAGATCCACTTCGGAACACGATTTCCGGAGAGCGCCTCGAAATCCACCGGTGTCGTACGCTCGAGTAGGGCGCGGTCGTCCTTCGTTCCCGCGGTCGCCACGAGCACGAGCACGATGTCCTTGGACGGTCGCTGGAGATATTGATCCAGCGCACGCCGCGCTTCCTTTCGAAGAGCACCGACGTCTCTCACTATGACCACGCGCCGTTCAGCCATCATCGGCGGTGTGCCGAGCAGAGAACCGAATGTCTCTGCATCGAGCTCTCCGCCGCGAAGTATTTCGAGGTTGAAATCGCGCGTTGCCGGATCGACGGCGGCATCGATCAGTAGGCGCACCATCTCGTCTTTGAGATAGTCCTCGGCGCCGTAGAAGTAGTATGCGGGCTCGAACGCGCGCGTCTGCAATGCAGCGCGAAGCGATTTCTGTCCGGCGGAGGAAGGAGCGGCAGCCATGCGCTCACAATATAAGAAAGACGCCGCGGCATGGCCTCGGCGTATCGCGGCGCAGTGCTCGTTAACGAAGCGAGGCTTGTTGTAGTTCGACGCCGGCCATACGGCGTGGCGCTTCATCCACCATCAACACGGCGGGCCAAATGGGCATGCCTGTGGAGATTCCAGCCATGTACGCGGTGCCGCTCAGTGATGGAAGTGGCCGCGCGGGAGCAGGAGCAGTTGCAACGACCGGCGGAAGCACCAGCATCGGCGGAGTTCCGAATCGATGCACTGCTTCGAGCGCGACGTAGCCAAACAGTGTGAGACCCGCCGCCAGCGCCGCGAACGCTCCCGACGTCAGATGAGACGGCGAGGTGCCGACGGTGTCGTCGCCGACGGATTCCATCTCCGCGATTCGACCGCCGAGCCGCGACATGAAATCAGCCGATGGTTCGATTTGCGGAAGGCTCCGCACGAGCATGAGCCCACGTCGAACAGCCGTGTCATGTCGCGCGCAGCGATAACAGGACTGCACGTGTCGATGCATCCGCTCCATTTCCACGGCTGGAAGCGTGTCATCGACAAAGCCAACGTGTTTCTCTCGGAAATCGCGACAATCCATCAGAAGCAATGTGCTCGCATGAAACAGGGTCCGCGTCTGGGTACCCGGCATCCCAGTGCCAGTTCCGAGAACTAACTAGACATCTTGCCCGGCTGCTAGTGCACTGAAGTAATCGCACGGACCGTGCAAACGATACGCGAAATTATCGAAGAGAAGCACAAGAAAGCAGAACGCCGGCGCGATCTCTTCCGCGCCGGCGTGCTCTGTGTTTTTCGTGCTCGTGGAACTTTTCAGTCTTTAGTCCAACCACGGCTCGATGATCGAAGCGAATGCGTTTCGCGCACGATTCAATCGCGACTTTACCGTCCCCAGGTTGCAGTCCGTGATCTCAGCGATCTCCTCGTAGGACTTCCCTTCGAGCTCGCGAAGCACGAACACCTGACGATGGTGCTCGGGCAGCTTGGCGACCGTCTCCTCGACCAGAGACCGCAGATGCCGCTTTCGGTATAAGTCGTCCGGTCGCGCCGTCGTGTCCTCGAACTGCAGTGGTCGCTCCTCGTCCTCCCAGTTGCTCTTGATGGTCTGAAAGAGGACTAACGGATTTCGCGACCGATTCCGCAGTTCATTCTTTGCAAGGTTCGAGGCGATCGTATAGACCCAGGTCGAGAATTTCTTGGACCGGTCGAACCGATGAATGTGTCGATAGACGCGGATGAAGACTTCCTGGACGAGGTCCTCCGCCTTCTCGCGGTCTCCAATCGTTCGGTAGATGAAGTTCAAGAGCCTCGTCTGGTATCGCTCGACGAGCTCCTGGAACGCACGCTCCTCACCACCGAGGAAGGCGGTTACGACCTCACCGTCGTCCTGCGTCCGGAGCTTCTCTCTAATTGATGCGCCTGGAAGCGGCGCCCTTTTGAATGCGACTTCAGCCATGTGACTATGCCCCCCTTGGTCCTGCTCCAGGGCTCGATTCGGAATTCTGAATCGATCTGGGCCTCTCCGATGTGTTGCGCGACCCTGCGCTCGGAACCGTCACCTGCTTCAAAAGCAGGCCACGTGCCCTTTTAAGACGCCTTCTGGCAACCATTGTTAATTCCCTAGAGAGTAACGACTTAACTCAGGTCGCCGCAGCTCGTCCGTAGCGTCCGTACGGGCTCGAGTGTCCACTCGAAGCGACGCCCAGGAAGGACAGGTCCGCGATGCGCATAGCCTTTCGACACAGGCCATGACTCTCGCGTTTCTCGCGGCAGGTGCTTCGGCCTACCGTCCGGCCCGGTAGCCTGCCGCGAACAGGATGAGCACGGTCGTCTTCGCGTCGCGGATCTCGCCCCTCTGGATCAACTCCAACGCGTGCGACAGGGTCATCGTTTCGAGTGTCATGAATTCGTCCGCCTCGCGGTGGCTCTCGCCCCGCGTGAGGCCGGTAGCCATGAAGCCATGAATGCGCTCGTCGATGAAGCCGGGCGTCGTGTAGAAGGTGTAGAGCGGCTCGAGCCGTTCGGCGGTACAGCCCGTTTCTTCCCGGAGCTCGCGCCGCGCACAATCGATCGGCGACTCGTTATGGTCGAGTCGGCCGGCCGGGACTTCGTACAGGAAGTCTTCGGCGGCGTACCGGTACTGCTTGATGAGCATGATCTGAGGATCCTCGCCCGCGGGATCACTCAGAAAGGGAATGACGGCGCTAGCCCCTGGATGACGAATAATCTCGAGCTCGCCGACTGATTCGTCGGGGAAGCGAACCTGGTCGATGTCGAGGTTGAGTACCCGACCCGTGTAAACGCGGCGCGAGCCGAGGGTGGCGTCGCCCATCGTTAGGTGGGACGACCCTCGACGTCGTAAACCTGAACCGGCCCGAAGGCCATCGCCTCGACGCTGTCTCGCACGGCCGCGGCACTGCCGACGACGACCATTTGCAGCGCCTCTGGATGCAGGTGCCGCTCAGCCGCCGAGAGCACGTCCGCCGCCATCACCGCCCGAACATGTTCGCGATACGTGTCGTACCAGTCGTCTGGCAGACCGTACACAACCAGTGTCGTGAGCGCCGCGGCAATGGCGGAAGTCGTCTCGAACCGAATGGGAAAAACGCCGTCGAGGTAGCTCGTCGCGAGAGACAGTTCGTCCGGGGTGATCGGCGCGGAGCGGATGCGCTCGATCTCGTTGATCACCTCGATCGCGGCCGAATGAGTGACTTCACTAGCGACGGCCGTCGCGACCACCCAAGGACCCCTCTGCCGGCGCCAATCGAAGTACGAGCTCGCGCCGTACGTGTAGCCGTGCGCTTCGCGCAGATTGAGGTTGATTCGCGACGAGAAGAGCCCCCCGAGCACGGCGTTCATGATCACGGCCGAGAAATAATCCGGGTGGCGCCTCGGCAAGCCGACGTGGCCGATGCGCAATTCGGACTGCGGCGCGTCGGATTTGCTTACGATGTGCACCGCGCGAGTTCGCCGTGCCGCCTCATCCGACGCCGTCATCGCGACCGGCACCCCGCCCTTCCAATCGCCCAGGACATCGCGTGCGAGCTGTTCGATGTCGCCCGCTCGCACATCTCCAGCGACGATCATCGTCATGCCATTCGGCGAATAGCGCTTGGCGTAAAATCCCGAGACCGCGTCGCGGGTGAGACCGCGCACACTTGCTTCGTCGCCACCGTCGGGCCGTGCATAACGAGACGAGCTCTCGTACAGGAAGCTCGAGAAGAACTCGTCCGCCAAACCGCGTGGCTCCGCGCGAAGTTGGAGGAGCTCGGCGAGACGTTCATTCTTGAGTCGCTCGACCTCGCGATCGTTGAACGCGGGCACGCGCAAGACTTCACCAAGTAGCTCGAACGTTGGCCGAAGCTTGTGGGTCAAGGTCGTGACGGTCACCGTTGCGACGTCCCAATCGGCATGCGCCTCAACCGACGCACCGAGCCGTTCGAAGCGGTCGGTGATCGCCGTTCCGTCGCTCGAGGTCGATCCCTCCAGGAGCAAATCGGCGGTGAGCTGCGCCAATCCGAACCGTCCCTGCGGATCGCATACGGCGCCGGCGTCGAGTAGTGCAGTGATCGTAACGATCGGCAGCTTGGGGATCGGCGCGATGACGAGCTTGAGCCCGTTAGGCAGCGCCGTGCGATCGAACCGTGGGAACTGGTACGGTCGTGGTGCCGCGGACGATGGGCGTGGCGCGCGCTCGAGTACCGCGCTACCGCCATTCATGTGAGCGCTCATGACTGCGCCACGGAGCCGACTCCCGCCGCGATCTCCTCTGACGGCGAGGGCTCTTCCGAGCTCCCCTGACGCGGCACAAAGAGCAGACTGGCGCGGTTCGACTCGCCGAGCCGCTCGCGCACGAAGGTATTCACGTCCTCGGCTGTGACCGCCTCGTACTGCTCGACCTGCTCGTTCACGAGTTCAGGGTTCTTGAAATACGTCGCGAACAGGGAGAGGCGATCTGCTCGGTCGCCGGCTGACTGCATGGCCGCGACAAATTCCGTCTGAACGAGCGCCACCGCTCGGGCGAACTCCTCTTCGGTGACGCCGTCACGGACGAGCAGATCGATTTCGTCGGCGACCTCGCGCTCGAGTGCCTCGGCCGCGATGGACGGGCGCGCCGTGACGTCGACGACGAGCAAGTCGCTTCCCTTGGTGAGATCGTACGTGAACGCCTGCGCTTCGGCCGCGACCTGACGCTCCCGCACGAGCCGCCGGTGCAGGCGGCTTCCCTTGCGCAATCCAAGAATCGCCCCGCAGATGCTCGACGCGTAGTACTCCTTCGTCCCGAACACGGGCGCGCGAAACGCGAGGAAGAGCCGCGGAAGCATCACGTCGTCTTCTATAACGACTCTTTTCCACCCACCGAAGGTGGCTGGAAGTGTCATCTCCGGGAGCGGAGGCCTCCCGCCGCCCGGCGGAATCGAACCGAAGTATTTCGTGATGTGAGCTCGCGTCTCCGACTTGTCGAAATCTCCAGCGATCGAGAGCACCGCGTTGTCGGGCGTGTAGTACGTCGCGAAGAAATGCTTGATGTCCTCGAGGCTCGCCGCGTCGAGATCGGACATCGAGCCGATGAGGGAATGATGAAATGGATGCTCTTCGGGAAAGACGAGCGCCGGCAACCGCTCCCACCACGTGCCGTAGGGCTGGTTGTCGACCGACCACCGCCGCTCGTTCTTCACGACGTCGCGCTGCGTATCCAGCTTTTGCTGCGTCATCGCCGGGAGCAGCCAGCCCATACGATTGGCCTCCAGCCACAACACGAGCTCGAGCTGATTCGACGGCACCGTTTCGAAGTAGTTCGTGCGATCCAACCAGGTAGAGCCATTCAGTGTGCCTCCGGCACGCTGAATCAGCTCGAAGTGCTCGTTCGCGCCCACATCGGCCGAGCCCTGGAAGAGCATGTGCTCGAACAGGTGCGCGAAGCCCGTGCGCCCTTCGCGCTCGTTCGCAGAGCCAACGTGATACCACAAGTTGACGGCGACGATTGGCGCTGTGTGATCCTCCGATAGCGTCACGAACAGCCCATTCGCCAGCCGAAAGGTTTCGATTGGAATACGCATCCGCGTAAATTGCACTCCCCGAGACTCCTCAGGAACCCTGCGCAACGGCGGCGCCCATTAGCGTTTCGCGTCACGTGTACTTGCTCGCGGCGCTCGCCGTCGTGGTCGTGTATCTGTTGCTGCTCACGCTCATGTGGGCGCAACAAGAGCGCATCGTGTTCCAGCCGCCGGTTATACTCGGGATACTTGCGCCCCGGGGTGTCGGCGAGCAGGTCCGGCAGGTCTCGTACCGCGCAGCGGACGGTACCGCTCTCTTCGCGATTGTCGTCGGCGACCCGGCACGCGCCGATCGTGTGATGCTTGCGTTTCACGGAAACGCCGACCTCGCCCGCAATCTGATGCCCTGGGCGCAGGCAGTGACGCGTGTGGCGAATGTCGCCGTTGTCTTGCCTGAGATCCGCGGGTACGATGGCTTGGCCGGCCGACCGACATACGTCGCCGCCGCGCTCGACGCACGCGCGGCTCGCGAGTTCGTCGTGAACGGCCTCGGTGTCGCGACCACTCGCCTCGTGTACTTCGGTCACTCGCTCGGAAGCGCCATCGCCACGGAGCTCGCGAGCGAGCATCGTCCGGTCGCGCTCGTGCTACAGTCGCCTTTCACTTCGGCGCGAGCGATGGCCGGGCGAATGGCGCTGCCCGGCCTTACGCTCTTCTGGCCGATCGTGTCACGAGTGCATTACGACACGGAGCAGCGCGTGCGTGAGCTCGACGTGCCAGTCTCGGTCGTGCACGGACTTCGCGATCGCATCGTTCCAGCGAAGATGGGCGAAGAGGTCTACGACGCGGCGGCAGTGAAAGGCAAGCTTCTCCTCGTTCCCGACGCCGGCCACAACGACGTCGCCGAGCGAGCGCCGGCGGAGTACTGGGATTGGTTGCGGAGTGCCATCACGTCGTAGTTAGGTCTCGCGCTCACTCCGCCAGGCTCAGCATCGCGAGCCAAAAGACGTCGAAGGCGACGCGCGACGCCGACGCGTTCCCGTCATCGGGCGACAACCTTGCATCGACCGCCAGCCCGTCGACGAACGCGACGAACACATTCGCGATGAGCGACGACTCGATGCGCGGGCGCAATTCGAGAATCGTAAATAGTCGCTCCACCGTCTCCTTCGCCGCCGCGCGACGTAGTTCGGCGGCCTGTCGGGCTGCGGTTTGAATCGTCGCTCCGCGACACGAATCGAGCTCGAGTAGCACGCGAATGTCGCCGCGTTGGAGCTCGCCCTCCAACCACTGCCAGAGCGCGTCGACCGCGAGTGGATTGTGTTGCCGTACGTAGGGCGCGAGAGCTTTTCGCTCGCGCGCAACGAGGTCGTGCGCGATGTGGTCGACGACGCGCGACAGCAGCGTCTCCTTATCACGAAAGTGATAGTGAATGAGCGCTTTGCTGATCCCCGCCTCGCGAGCGACGTCGCTGAGCGCGAGGTCGGCGGCGCCGCCGGCTAAGATCTGCCGCGCGGCCGCCTCGAGAATCCGTCGCGGCGCCAGCGACTCATCGCCTTCGGAGATCAGGGCGAGACACGCACGGGGTGAGCGATCACGGTTGGTATTCTTTCATTCGCGCGAAATTAGTAGCTTCCCGGCCATGGACACCACCCCTGCGTTTCCGACGCTGCGCATCGTTTCGCACCCGTTGATTCAGCACAAGCTCACGATTTTGCGCGACCGAGGAACGCCGACGAAGATCTTCAAGGAGTTGGTGGACGAGATCGCGATGCTGATGGCCTACGAGGCGACGAATGATCTCGTCCTCGAGCCACTGCCCGTCGACACGCCGCTCGAGCCGACGGTCGGCCAGCGCGTCAGCGGCAAGAAGCTCACGCTCGTGCCGATCCTTCGCGCTGGCCTCGGAATGGTGGAAGGGATTTATCGCCTCGTTCCCGGCGCGCGCGTCGGCCACATCGGCTTATACCGGAATCACGATACACTCGAGCCGGTCGACTACTACTTCAAGGTTCCCGGTGACGCGGCGGAGCGAGACTTCTTTCTTCTCGATCCGATGCTCGCCACCGGTGGCAGCGCGGTCGCAGCCGTTTCATCGCTCAAGCGAGCGGGCGCGACTCGCATTCGGTTTCTCTGCCTGGTCGCTGCGCCCGAGGGCGTGCGACGACTCGCGCAGGGTCACCCGGATGTCACCGTCTATTGTGCCGCGCTCGATCGCGCGCTCAACGAGCACGGCTACATCATGCCTGGTCTCGGCGACGCCGGCGATCGACTGTTCGGGACGCGTTGACCGATTCGCGTGGTGACGTCGTGCGATGAGCAAAATTGAAAAAGGGCGCCAACAGGCGCCCCTTTTCGTCCGCTGTTCTCTCTACAACGTTCCTTCCACCACACGCCCCACTCCCCCCACGCCCACCACCCACACCCATCGAATCAGCCGAACCACTCTCGCGGGCAATCACGCTGCTGTCGTGCTGCATCGATTACCCACTGTTGCGTGTGCGCGTCGACAACCTCCGACGCCACTCGGTTGAGCCACTCCGACGCGAGCTTCGCGTCACCCACCCGTCGCCACAACTCTCCAACGAGGTAGGTGAGCACCGCGCGCTCGTCACGCGCAACGCCATCGAAGCTCTGCAGTGCTTCCTCGAACTTCCAGGCTGCCTTACGACGGAAGAACCGCTCTGCTTCGGTGTCGCCTTCGTCCACGCAGCACCACGCCGCGCGCAGGAGAAGATCGGCGACGTGCCGCGCCTCCATTCCCTGCCAATCGGCGACTTTCGCCGCCGCTTCGTATTTCTCCGAGCCAGATACAGGTCCGGTCGCGATCGCCGGCGCGAGCTCATTCCACACGCGCTCTTTCAGCACCGGCGATACGTCGGCGTCTTCGGTGAAATCGCGCTCCGATCCGGAGTATCCACACCGGCTGCAGGTGTGGATGAGATAAGGCAACGGTTGCGTCCCGGCGGCACGCTCATGGAAATCAGTGCGCTTGCCACCGAACGAATTGGTCGACACAACCGCCTGCGATCTAAAGCGATTCTCGCAGATTGGACATTGCAGGTCGATTTGCTGAAGCGTCGTCATGGTGCATCTCCAACATCTGTTGCGGTGCTGCCAAAGCCTCGAAAGGGAAGAAGCGTGCCATGGGTAGTTGCCTTTCCCGACACCCTCGTAGCGCGCGCGTTTACACATCGATTCAAAACGCTATTCGTCGGCGCGCTCGGCCGCGTTGAGCGTCGCGGCTGTTGCTCTTGTTCCTCCATCTGAGCGCAACTATCATTTCCGCGTCCATCGTGCCGCCGCGCCGCCTTCCCGCGCTCTGGTCGAGATGCTGATCAACCTGCTGCCCGATTTCTTTGCCGTTCTCGATAGCACCGACCGAGCTGCTGCCTACGACCGCTACTTCGCCGCGCACCGTCGCCTCCTCGAGGCCTACTGGAACAACTACGTAGTCGATCCAGAGGGGCCGCACTTTCGAGATGTCGTAAACGCAACGGTCCACGCAGACCGGCGTGATCTGCGCGGAATGGTGGAGCGCACCGATGTCGTCTCACTCGCGCGCGACGCCGAGCAGCGTTGTGCCGCGCTCCTCGACACCGACGTCGACGTGGATGTCGTGCTCATGGTGGGCGTCGGTGCCGCGAACGCCGGTGAGCTCGTTGTGCGCGGCCGCGGCGTCGCGTTCGTTTGCCTCGAGCATTTCACCGGCGTCGTCAACGAGGAGACGGACGGGCTCGGGCTCGATCCGGAGCTCTTGCCGCTCTGGTTGGCACACGAGTATGCGCATGCCGTTCGCTATACCTCGCCGACGAGTCGGAGTGCCTTACGAGCGTTCGTCGCGAAGTCGGATGGCGAATACTCGTATTGGGACACGGGTCGTCGCGTTCCGCTTCGCGAGCTTCTCGTGAACGAGGGTCTCGCGGTGCACGCCTCGCGAGCGATCAGCCCTGGGCACGCGGCCTGGGAGTACTTCGGCTACGAGCGTCGTCAGTACGCGCGCATTCGCGAGTTGGAGCCCGTCCTTGCTCGCGCCGTGACGTCGGACCTCGATCGCGCCGCGCTCGGGTTGCGCCTGCGCTACCTATCCGGCGGAATGAGCGACGACGCACGCACCGTTGACGGTCGGTATCTCCTGCCTGAACGAAGCGGTTATTTCATTGGCGCACGGCTTTGCGAAGCGGGGATCGACGCACATGGCCTCGCGTGGGCGGTTCGCGCGAGCGATGTCGAGCTGTCCGCGTACGCGCTTAGCGCGGCAGTCAGTGCCTGAGCGGAAGGAGCGCCGTCAGAACATCGTGCTGCGTGAGCTGCTCGACGAGATGATCGAGCTCTCGCGTCATCTCTCGAATCACGCGCCGACGCTCGCCGGCACCGAGCTCACGTACGCGCGAGAGCGCATGGAGTGGCTCGGCGACGAGATCTGGCGACAAGTCACCGGCGAGGACCGCTCCGCCTCGTAAGGCGCCGTCGTTTACTTCCCGACGCAGAATCGTCGAAACACCTCGTCGAGCACCTGCTCGGTATCGATGCCACCGATGAGGTCTTGCAGTGCTTCGCCCGCGGCGTGCAGGTGCACCGCGGCGATGGTCGCCGGCAACGCGTCGTCCCGCCACGCGCGACGAAATGCGCGCAGCTCCTCCAGCGCGTGCGCGACCGCGTGCTGGTGCCGCGCCTGGGTGAGGAGCGGCGCATCGAGCTCCGGGGCACCGACCGCGCGGCCGAGTACGTCGCCGATCACTTCGAGTAGTCGTTGTATGCCCGCTCCCGTCTCGGCGCTGACGTGAACGGCCGCCGCCGCGGCCGCGTCGGCGCACAACGCGTCGAGGTCGGCGCCGAAAGGCCGAGGCAAATCGCACTTCGTGTGGACGAGTATGAGCAGACTCTCATTCGCCGGTCGCTGCCGCGCCGTTCGAACGCGATCGATGGCCGACCCCATCGACGCCTCGTCCTCGCCGCAGCAGAGCACAACGGCAGCCTGGGCGAGATACGACTCGGACACCTCGATGCCAAGCCGCTCGACCGGATCGATCGTGGATCGAAGGCCGGCGGTATCGACCACACGAATCGGCCAGGGATCCGCGTCGATCACCGCTTCCAGCGCGTCGCGCGTGGTCCCGGGAACCGACGTGACGATCGCCCGGCTGCGGCCGATTAGCGCGTTGAACAGTGACGACTTGCCGACGTTAGGCGCCCCGGCGAGCACGACCAGCGCACCCTCGCGAACGAGCTCGCCGCCGCGCGCCGTGGCAAGAAGCCCTCGCAACGCCGCCTCGAGACTGTCGAGCGCGGCAAGGGTGCGCGCGGGGGCGATGGGTCCATCGTCCTCTTCGGGGAAATCGATATCGTATGCGATCAACGCCTCAATGCCGACAATGTGATCTCGCAAAGCAGCAATTCGACGAGACAGGCCACCGTCCAGCTGCTGAAGCGCGACGCGCTGCGCCGCGCGCGATCCGGCGGCGATGAGATCCGCCGTCGCTTCTGCCTGGAGAATATCGAGCTTCCCGTTCAGCACCGCGCGGCGCGTGAATTCACCAGGGGCCGCCATGCGCGCCCCGCGAGCCAATACCGCGGCAACCACCGTGGTTGGAACAACGAGCCCGCCGTGTGTCGAGATCTCGAGCGAGTCTTCGCCGGTGAACGACGCCGGCGCGTCGTAGCGCACCACGACGACCTGATCAAGCGGTGCACCAGACTCGTCACGCACTTCGCTCAGCACCGCCTCACGAGGCCGATCTGGCCAGCGCGAGAGCGCGGCGCGGCCGATCTCGTGGGCGCGCCGACCGCTGACGCGGATGACGCTGAGCGCGCCGCGCCCGGTCGGGGTTGCGATCGCAACGATCGTGTCGGTCGCACCCGGCAAGTCCTTCGCGGGTGCGACAGCGCCGCTCATTGCGGCGCGCGCGACTCGGACTCGGCGCGACCTCCGCCGACCTCGCCGCGTTCGCCTGCCTCATCGAACGCGCGATCCGCGGCGCGTCGCTTCGGATGGCCCGTGCCGGACTCCGTCGCGCGCGACAACTCGAGCGTCTCGCCTGGCTCGAGAATTCGCACCGCGGCGCGCAGGTGATGCGCCTCGAGGCTCTCGATGAGCCGGTTGATGGCGTCGTGCGCCCGCGCCGTGATGTGATGGAAGGTGCCCCAGTGATAGGGCACGAACACTCGGCCGCCCAGCCGCTCGAAGAGCGTTAGCGCGTCATCGTGGGTGAGATGTCCGCGACGAAAACCGGCTCGCTTCCACCACGGCGCATAGCCGATTGGCAGGAGCGCCACGTCGAGCTGACGCCCGCTCGGCACGAGATGCCCGTGCACGAGCTCGTGCGTGTCAGGAGTGAGCGCCGTGTCGCCCGCGAAGAAGCAGCTCTCGGTGCCGGCGTCGAGGAGATACATGTTGGCCGCGCTACGCCAGCGGTCGAAGCCGTAGCGATTGCCTGAGTGCGTGGCCAACGCGGCGTGCACATCGACCGTTCCGATCCGCGCCGTATCTCCTGGCGCGAGATCCTCCGCGTGCGTGTAGCCCCGGCGGCGCAGCCACTTGGCGATCACGGGCGGCGCGTACAGCGGAATGTCTCTCGGGAGGGCATCCAGTGAATCGAATGACAGATGGTCCGCATGCGCGTGCGTGAGCAGCAGCGCATCGAGTTTGGGCAGCCGATCGATCGAAATGCCGGGTGGCGCCACCCGAGGAAGAAACCCGCCGAGCTTGCGGTCGAAATTCGGATCCGTGAGCAGCCTAACGGCTCCGAGCTCCACCAGCAGCGTCGCGTGCCCGATGTAGGTGACCTTCACCGGTGGCCCTCCTCGTTTGGCGCCAGCGCGCCGTGCGCGTCAGGTCGTCGCGCGACGGCTCCGCAGAGCCGGCGTGGGCGTGGCCGCTGGCGGCGCCGCTTTTCTGCGCTCACGCGTCAGCATCAACTGCTGCGGAAGCGCGGCGATGTTTTGCACGGCGTAGTAGAGGTTCAAGCCCGACGCGAACCTCCACAGCACCGCCGTCATCATCGCCGGCATCATGTAGCTCATCATCTTCGTCTGCGGATTCGGCGGCGCGGCGCGCATGCCGATCCACGACAACAAGAGCATCGTTAGGCCCATGATGACCGGCATGATGTAGAACGGGTCGTGCAGCGAGATGTCGGGCAGCCAGAGGAAGCGCACGCCGCGAAATTCGATCGTGTTCTGAAACACGAAGAAGAGCGCGAAGAGTACGGGCATCGGTAGCAACGCCGGCAAACAACCCATGATCGGGCTGAAGGGGCTCATGCCGTGCTGTTGGTAGAGCTTCACGAGCGCTTCACGCTGCTTCTCCGGCTCGTTCTTGTATTTTTTCTGCACTTCGGCGAGCTCGGGCTGGAGCCGCTGCATCTTGAGGCTCGAGCGCATCGCGCTCTGATTCAACGGCCACAGGAGCACGCGCACGGCGATGCCGAAGATGATCAGCACCCAGCCGTATGACACGTTGAGCGTTTGGCGAATCCAGAGCAGCACCCGCAGGCAAATCGCGGCGAACGGCTGAACGCCGGGGAGCCAGCCGCCGTACGGGTTCGCGTTCTCTAATTCGTGGCCG
>DATEHJ010000419.1:0-2487 GCA_035279645.1 Gemmatimonadaceae bacterium | reverse complement strand
GGGAGCGCCGGGCGTGCCGGGGGGCGCGACGACCACGGCCGGGCGCGGCGGCGACTCGAGCGCGGTCGTCGCACTTGCCTCGGCCGGCGGCGACAACCACGACATGTGGATTGATCCGACGAACGCAAATCACATGGCGGTCGCCACCGATGCCGGCGTTTCGATCTCGACGACGCGTGGGCGGAGCTGGCTCCGCGCACAGCTTCCGATCGCGCAGATCTACCACGTCACGGTCGATAATCGCATCCCCTACTACGTGTACGGCAACAAGCAGGACGGGCCGTCGTATCGCGGGCCGAGCAATAGTCGCACGGGCAATCAGATCGCGCGGAGCGAGTGGCACGGCGTCGAGGGTGGCGAGAGCGGGTTCGCGACGCCCGATCCCGTGGATTCGAACATCGTCTGGTCGACGGGGTCCGGCTCGGGCGCGCGGGGCGGTATCGTCGTTAGGTTCGACGAGCGCCGGCGTCAGGGGCAGAACGTCGAAGTCTATCCGCTGAGCACGGGGGGCTACGCGGCGGCGGACGTGAAGTATCGCTTCATCTGGGATCCGCCATTTTTGATTTCACCACAGGACCATAACAGGATCTATACTGGTAGCCAGTTCGTGCACATGACCACCGATGGTGGCCGCACCTGGCGCGTCATCAGTCCCGATCTCACTCGCAACGACAAATCGAAGCAGGGTATCTCTGGCGGCTTGACGCCCGACGACATCGGGGTCGAATACGGCGACGTCGTCTACGCGATCGCCGAGTCGCGCGTGACGCCAGGGTTGATCTGGGTGGGGACGAACGACGGCCTGGTTCAGTTGACGCGAAATGGCGGCAGCAGCTGGACGAATGTCACCGGCAACATTCCAGGGATTCTCGAGTGGGGCTCCGTGCGACACATCGAGCCGTCGCGCTACGACGCGGGCGCGGCGTACATCGTCGTCGACGGGCACCAGGAGAACAGTCGCGAGCCGTGGGTCTATCGCACCAAGGACTACGGCAAGACCTGGACGCTCATCGTCAACGGCATCCCGAAGGGTCCGCTGAGCTATGCGCACATCATCCGCGAGGACCCCGTTAGGCGCGGCCTGCTGTACCTCGGCACCGAAAACGCACTCTATGCCTCCTTCGACGACGGCGATCACTGGGCGCCGTTGCAGTCCGGTCTCCCCCACGCGCCCGTCTACGGGATGGTGATTCAGGAACACTTCGATGACCTCGTGATCTCCACCTATGGTCGGGGAATCTGGATCCTCGATGACCTGTCCCCTTTGCAACAGCTCACGCCGCAAGTTCAGGCGTCGCGCGCGTACTTCTTCCCCGTGCGTTCGGCGTATCGCTTCACCGACATCGCCGGGAACTACTCGATGAACGACGACCAGACGGTGGGTGCCAACCCGACGTATGGTGCCCGGTTCAACTACTGGTTAGGCGCGGCGACGCCGATACGGATCGACATCCAGGACGCGAGCGGCGCGACGATTCGCACGATTCACGATTCGAGCACGCACGTCGGACTGAATCGGACGAGCTGGGATCTCCGCAACACGGCGTCGCGCGGGCCGCGGCTTCGGACCAAGCCGATGAACGACGCTGAGTTCGAGATGGCACGCGACGGGACGCGCGATGCGCCGGGCTTCGGCACGATCTCGGTGCTTATGCCGCCGGGGCGCTACACGGCGAAGCTGACGGCGAACAGCCAGACTCTGACGCAGGCCTTCGAGGTCCTGAAGGATCCGCACCAAGCGGAGTCCCTCGCCGACATCAAGGCGGCGACCGACGCGCTGCTCGCCCTGCAGCGCGATCATAAGACGGCGGCGGAGATGCTCGGCACGATCGAGAACGTCCGCGCACAGATCGAAGCGTTGGGCACCCAGAGCGGGGCGACGGCCGACGTGCGCCAGGCCGGTGACACGCTCGAGCACAAGTTCATGACCGTGGAGGGCAACGTCATCGATCTCCGGCTCACCGGCCGCGGGCAGGACGAGGTCCGCTACCCGGCGATGGCAGCGGGTCAGCTCAACTGGCTCGCCGGCGGCATCGGCGCCTCGGACTTCACCCCGACGTCGCAGCAGCGTGAAGTTCAGGGAATACTCAATACGAGGATCAAGGAAACGCAGTCCGCGCTGGATCGGCTGTTACAAAAGGACCTCGCGGCGTTCAACGGGATGCTGAAGGCGAAGGGGCTCAAGACTGTCGATGCGGGGGGGAAGGTCGTGTTCTGAGCTCATATGTCATCCCGAGCGAAGCGAGGGATCTGCTGTGCAAGTCGGGCGAAGCAGATCCCTCGTCGCTACGCTCCTCGGGATGACAAATGCTTGCCTCGGGCGTCTGTAGTGCAACGACAGCCCGATCACAAATGCTCAACGACGCCAGCCTGCCTCAGGCCTTTCAGGCCATTCGTGACAAAGACGAGCAAGTCCTCTGGGCCGGACAGCCGGATCGACTTCCCTTCGTCCTCTCCGGCGTGCCCTTCCTGATCTTCGGATTGATC
>DATEHJ010000418.1:0-2497 GCA_035279645.1 Gemmatimonadaceae bacterium | reverse complement strand
GCTCTCACGTTGTTTTCAGAGCGCTGCTGTACGTTTGCGCCAGAAGGGGCGCCGAGCGTGCTTGCTCGGCGATTTTAATGATGCGATATCCGACCTCGTTTTCAGGGTTTTGCTCCGCCGTTGGCTTCGCGCTCGCGGTTTTCTCGCTTGCGATGCCCGCGAATGCTTCGACGGTCACCGTCCATCCGAAGTTCGGCGGTCAGATCCTCGGCTACGACATCGATCAAAACGGGACCGAGGGCGTGCTCAGCGAGTATGTCGACGAGCCGGGCGGCACCGTGCTGGCGGCGACGGAGACATTCGATCAGTCGACCGGCGCGATCGTCAAGGTGTTGAAGAAGACCACGAGCCAGGATGACTTCGCGACGCAGGGGCTTTTCGGCAGGTCGGTGGGGCTCGTGCTTTTCCAGCACAACCATAGCAACAGCTTTCTCACCGCAAATCCGCTGAGTCTGAACACCTTCAACGGGACCTGGACGCCGCCGATCCGGCAGGGCTTCCAGTTGGGCTCGCTGAGCTCGAGCCAAGGATCGCGGACGGCAGCCGCTTTCGAGTCGTCGCTGAACGCCGATAGCGCGTTCGTCTTCGCGACGAACATCGCCCGGAACACGTTTGGGAGACTCGTCTCGCTCGCCTCGATCCTCCACGGCGACGAGTTCCTCATCTCGCCGACGCTCGCGTTCGACAGCGCGACCGGTAGCGCGATCCTCGCCGATTCGCAGGGCTGCCCCGAGCCGATCTGCACGACCGACGTCGCGATCGTCAACCTATGGACCGGCGCGATCACGGAGTTCACGGACCACCTCGGCATTGGCACGGTCGACGGTTTGGCCGTCGACCAAGCGACGGGCATCGCGGTGACGACGACGCTCATCGATCAGGGCGTCGAGTTCTACGACCTCGCGCACCAAACGGGCTTCGAAGTGACGATTCCCAATGCGGGCAATGCGCTCGAGGCGGGGCTCGACGTCGAGTTCGATGCGAAGCACAAAGTGTTCCTGACCGAGCAATACAGCTCGACGGGTGACCCGAACAACCCGCAGCCGCGCATCTACGTCTATGACGAGCGCGGGAACGTGCTCGAAACGATCCCCATCCAGCGCATCGGCACGAGCCCTGGCCGCATCGCGATCAACCCGGCGACGCGGGCCGGATTCCTCGACCAGATCGTCGAGCCGGCGCATGAATTCTTGGAGCTGCAGTCGTTCACGTATTAGCGACGGAGGATGGCTGCGCGTGATCTCGGAACTAGACGGCAAGATGTCGGCACCAGTAAGAGGCAAATCGCCGGCAACCATGAGCGAAGCGACTCGTGCATGTCTGTACGCGGTCGTCGATCGCTTTAACACCGACGAGCCGTTTTGGGGCGCGTTCATCCCCGTGGCCGACCTCACCGAGATCGGCGACGACTCTTTCTGCGCGGCATTTCATAGCCGCGACCTGCGGCTCACCGTTCGCGGATCACTCATCCACGGGATTGGCGAAACCGCGGCGATTGTGCCGAGCATCGTCGTCGGCGCGACCCACATCGGCGAGGAGCCCAACCCGCCTAGCTGGCATCGCGTCGATTGCGCGGTCGGCGACGACGGCAGGTTCGTGACCTCGAACTTCCGCTCGGCTATCGAATCAGCGATCTCCGACCTCGGCTAGCCCCAAACGGAACCCAGTGGAGCGGTCGACCTCTACAGTCGACCGCCTTCCATATGGTGTTACGCGGCTCACATAGACTTGAGACTGTGCGCTAGAAAGATGCGTTGACGGTAACGTAAGGAGTATCATGCCAGCACCGGGGGTCGTGACGCATCTTGATCAGCACTCGACATATCGTAGCCGCCGTCGTCGCTTTAGGCGCACTTGCGTGCACGCGGATTCCCGCCTTTGGCTCCCCGACTCAAGCGGTCGCCGGCGAACCGACCGTCATGGTCGTAAATCAGCGCCTCGCGACCTTGGTAGCGACCGAGCAGCCGCCGCCTCGCCAGCCTGGCGCCCGCGTGACTAATCCGGGCGCTCGTTTTGCGGCCGTCACTCAAGCAAAGCCCTTCCACCTCGCGCCGCTCCTCCTGGAGTTGGCGGGCCGCTACAATCGCGCAGAGCGCTTGCTTCACTTCCAGAGCAACGGCTTCGACGCCAATTTCTGGGGCGCGATCGGCGGCGGCCGAGTCCGCCTCCGCTATTCCGTAAAATTCTAACGCCCTCAACCTCGTTCGGCGGGTAGACTTCGCGTGAGTTTGGGTATTACATGAAAGGACCCGAACCCTGACCCGCGGAGACACCGTGCCAACATCAGATGCTCTGCTCTGCTCGGCGAGACCAGGAACGCACCTCCTACAATTCTGCTCAGCCGATCCGGGCCCACTCGCACGCAACGTCGGAAAATACTTCGCCGACGGCTTTGAGCTTGGCTATGCGGCGGTGCTTCTCGCCACACGAGAGCACGGCGACGCCATCTTCGCAGAGCTGAAGGGCGGGCATTGGTCGACGGACGCGCTGCAGCGCG
>DATEHJ010000417.1:0-8257 GCA_035279645.1 Gemmatimonadaceae bacterium | reverse complement strand
ATGATCGCGATGGGCAGCATGTAGTTGTCGCGGAGCGCCTGTCGCAGCCTGCGCTGTTTCTCGGTTTCCCCCTGACTGATGCGATTCCCGGCGAGCTGCTCCACCGCGTGCGTCGAGATGCGCTCCACGGTCTCGTCGAGGTGCTGGCGCGCTCGCGACTCGGGCCGCCACCCGAGCGTCGCCAACATGTCCAGAAATGCCTGAACCCGACGCAGCATTTCGAGAACGGCTCCCTGTCGCATACGCATGGTGCACCTCCTATGGTATGGCACGGGTGCAATGACTCGGCGATCGACACCGCGCCGTGGTCCGGCGAACGTGCGCGAAAAATTATGACGCATAACGGGTGTCGGCGCCATATCGTCGCCAGTGTGGGGCGTTGTTGTCGATCGCCCGGTTCCCCTTCATGATGTGAAGGAAATCGGTCAACGAGTGGCGTTCCCCGCACATCGAGTCGTGCGCAGGTGAGAGCGAGTCGTGGTCCGCACACTCGAGGCGTGGCGCCGCCGACGTCAGCGCTCGGTCCCCGGACCTCAGCGGAAAGCATGGCGACATGGAGGCTCGTTCCCCTGATCTCGAGACCTGGCAAGCTGACACGGAGATTCGTTCCCGTGATCTCAGGAAGCGGCAAGCTGACAGAGAGACTCGTTTCCCTGACCTCAACGGAACACTCGACAACGCCGATCCTCGTTCCCCTCGAGTGAGCGGCAGGGACGGTGTCGGAAGGTCCGGTCTCCTCACCTCAGCGACCGGCACGCGCATCGGCAGTCAGCGACACGTCACGTGAGGTGATGTTCCCCTCGCATCAGCTAACGGCCAACTGCCTCGAGGTCACGTTCCCCTCGCCTCAGCGAACGGCTGCCTGACGAGAAGGCCGGTTCCCGGACCGTGAGGCGTGGCGCGCCTGATCGAAGGGCTCGGACCGCGCGACTCAGCAGATGCACGCGTGACGTTAGGTCCGGTTCCCCTCATTCGTGGTCGATGACACACGACGAGGAGTGCCGTCCCCTGCACGTGAGGCGCCGTACACCTCATACGAACACGCGTGACGCTACCTCGGCAACTCACGCCGACATCGGAGGTGCCGTGCCGCTTACCTCAGCGGTCGGCAACCCGACGTGAGGCGTTGCAAACGGCACGTGAGGCCTCGAAGCTGGCACTCGAGCAGTCGCAACCACACATCAGTCCACGAAGAACGTCGAAGCATGTCGGCCGGATTTTTCATGGCGCGCGCGCCGGGCCGATTTGCGGAGCGCGAACCGGCTTCGCCATCCCGTAGAACACCACGACCCCCTGACCGCCGCACAGCGTCGAAGTAACCTCCGCCGGCGCATCCAAGCAGGCGTCGATGTTCTGCCAGTTGTTGATCAACCACACGTTGCCGGCCGGATCGATCGCGAGATCGGTCTGCATCTGCAACGCGCCGGTCACATAACCGCCCGGTGGAGAGATGGGATCGCCCGTCTTGAAGCCGGGTGGACAGGTCTCCGTGCGCGCGCCGCACAGATGCCCGAGTGGACTCGACGGCATGGCGAAGTTCGAGATCCAGACATTGTCGTCGCCATCCACCACTACGGCCCACGAACCAGGAAGACTCCGGCCCGAGAACGACGAGCCGGGATACGGCGAGCCGTCCGGACGCAGCAGACTCACGCTGCCACCGTTGTCCCCGATACCCGTCTGCTTGCTCATCATAAGTGTGATCGCCGGATCGGGGTTGGCGCCGCTCTTCACTTTCTTCTGAATCTCCTCGAGCGATGCCGCGCCGTGGGCACCGTTTCCGAGGCGATTCGTCACCCAGACGTTCCCCTTGCTGTCGATGTTGAGCCCACTGCCGCTGTATCCGGTCTTGAACGTCTCGAGCTGCGCCGGATTCGATGCAGGAAACCGCGTCACGAAATCGGCCGCGGCATTCGATACCCAAATGCGATCCTGCTGGTCGATCGCGAGGTGGAATGGGCCGAGGAGCGCCCGACACGGATCGCCCGTGCGTCCCTCGCACACCAGCTTGCCCTTCGAGATGTCGCCCTTCGGGAAGAACACGACTTGATTCCTCGAGATGCCGAGTGCCCACACGTCACCGGAGGGGGTGACGATGATGCCTTGCATCAGCCCCAGCTTGCCGCCGAAGGTGATTCCCTCGGGAGGTGTGAGCGGCTTGCCGCTGCGGTCGAAGACGGCGATCGACTTGCCCCCGTACGTCCCGAACCACGCATTGTCGTTGGCATCGATCGCGGCGCCGAACGTCCCTCCCATCATGCCGCCGCCGGCGAAGCCGGTCGTCGCTGGCGAGATCGCGTGACCGTTAGGCGCAAACTTCGTCGCGGGCCCTTGCCAGAGCGAGTCCCTCGCCTGCCATCCCACCGTGAAGTTGTCGCCGACCCACAGATTGCCCTCGCTGTCGAACATCGCCTTGCCACCCGCGCGATACCCGCCACCGTCGAACCTGAGCGCGAGCACCCAGGCGCTCGGTGCCATCGCCAGATACGGCTGGAACGGCACATCGCGCATGGTCTTTCCGGTCGGTACCGGATACAGCTTTCCCATCGCGGTAAAGAGTCGATCGGGCTTGTACCATGTATAGCGCGCGATCTCCTCGGCCGCCTGAAGCGTGTTGTCCGGCGCTTTGCCCGTCGGTGGCGTCGCCGCGCTGAACAGGGTCGCGCATGCGTCCTGCGCCACGCTCGTCACACACGCCGAGAGCACGTTCGCGATGGTCGCGAAGCTCGCCATCGTCGTGGTCTGACTACTGTTTAGAGGATCCTGAATCGCGGTTCCCCAGCCGCCCGTCGTGAGATCGACGAAGTTGCCGACGTTCCCGGCGGCGATGTGGAGCCCGAGCTGGTGACCGCTCATCCCGTCGCCGGTGAGCACCTGCAGCGACGTCCAGACGGACGCCACCGTCGTGAACTCGTTGACGACCACATTCGACGGCGGCTTGTCGCCGAGCACCGCAAGGAGCGCGATCGAAGGATTGTCGCCTGCTCGAGCACGAGCCTTCGACTCGCCGCCCTTCGCGATGATGTACAGTACGGCGCCCGATGGATGCGACGTATCGAGCGCGAGCGCGAAGTGCCCGTCGGCATCGCTCTTCACCTGCGCGACCTGGATGGGCGCGTGATCGGTCGCGGCCCAGAGCGTCACGGTCGATCCCGCGATCGGTGATCCCGCGCCGAGTACGCGTCCGGCGATCTGAGCGCCGGCCGCATCAGCGAAGAGTGCTGCGTTGCCGAACGCCAGCGCGATGACTCCGCCGAGTGTCCGCATCGTTTACCTCGTTCGTGATGGTCGTGACAGTCGGTGAAGCTGTGTCGACGCGATGCGGATCGGTATTGGACATTTGTCGCACGGCGGTGCGAAGTTCTGAAGGGCGAGAAGTCCCGAACGGCAGAGTCCGCACAGGCGCGAGAACCTAACGAGCCAACGCAATGAACAAACTCATGTCAATGGCCATGGTGCCGCTGCTCTTGGTCGTGACGCGGCTGCCGGCGCAGGAGCGCCAGAAGACCAGCATGCGCCATCGGTTTGTCGGTGCGTGGCGATTAGTTGCGCTCGAGGAACAAGGGCCCGACGGGGAACCGCACCGCTGCGACTGCACGGGAATGTTCGTGTTCACTCACGATGGCCACGCAGCGGTGCAGGTCCTGACGCGCAGTCCACGCCCTGGACGATTCCGTCTGAACTGGCACACGGAACTGGCACATAACGAGTGCCGGCCGGAAAAGCGAAGCCCCGCTATAGCTCGCGGCACAATGAACGAGCTACCGACAAATATTTCGCCTTCGTTCCCGCGCCGATATCACTCCGAGCGCGCAGATGCTTCTTGAAGTCGATGAGAATATTTGGATGGAACGCGCGCCCATTGAGCCAGCCGACGAAGTATGTGATTTCTCGCTGATATTTGTAATCGATAGATCGCGCTATCGCTGAAGACGAAGGTGAACGTCCTCCCCATCACTCGAGCATCATCGGTCATGGATATACGGTCGAAAGAGGATTCCGATAGACGTCGCTCTCGAGCGGTTGAGTCGAGACCCCCGTGTCGATCCCACCGTTTGGGCGCTCTCACATTGTAGGCTGAACTACCTGGACATCAGCTGTCTCGACGCGATCGATGAGTGGTTCGGGCGGCTCCCCGAGGAACTCGATCCACTGCTTCTTCAGCGCCGGATAATGCTTCGCGGCCTCCACGAGATCCATGAAGCATTCGATCGTCGAGTCGAATCGCTCCTGCAACACGTCGCTCTTTATTTTGCCGCCTTTCTCCATCGCTTGGTGTGCTTCAGCGAGTGAGAACATGTCCGGATAAACACGCGCGCCGAGGTGCTCGAGTGGAACGCGCAGCGACCAGAGACCGCGGTTGCCGCCACTCATCGACGGCGACGCCGACATCAAGAGGCACTGCTTCCCATTGAACGGTTGTGGCCGTATCCGAGAGGTCCAATCGATGACGTTCTTGAGGATCCCTGGCATGGAGCTGTTGTACTCGGGCGACGCGATGACGAAAGCGTCGGTCGCGATCAGCCGGTCGCGGAGCCGCTGCGCGCCGGCAGGGACTCCGACATCCTGCTCGACGTCGCTGTCGTACGATGGACACTCGAAGTCGGTGAGCGTCGCTCGGTCGGCGATCCAGCCCTTCTCCTCTATCGTAGTTGCCGCGAGCGACGCCAGAAGATCATTCAAAGAGTTCTTGCGAAGCGACGCGCCGAACACGAGAACGCGTGCCGAACAGCGGACGATCGTCTCCATGAGCTCTCCTCCTCCCTCACCTTGCCTAACGGCTCGGCAAATCGACTTCCCTCGGTTGCGAATTGTCAAGGTGACCAAAGTCCAAGAAGCATCGACGCTAGGATTTCTCACTCCCCGTTGCTGCGTAGTGTAAGGCAGTTCACACTGCGGAAGACTGACGCAAGGCACATATCGCGCGTGCGCAGCGGCTCCTTGTCATCTTGCCCATCACACTCAATCAGTGTGGCGGGAGCAGTGTTACTGGCTCAGGCCAAGCTGCTTCATGAAGGTCACCAAATCGTAATAGAGATTCTCCTCGATGATCTGCCCGTTCTCGTCCCACTTCGCCACGGTACAGAAGTCGACATCGAACGACTTGCCCGTCGGCGGAATGTCCTTACCGCCTGGCCCCTTCATGGGCCCTGTCATCGTCCCTGTAAAGTGCGCGATCGAGCAGGTCCACTCGCCCTGGGCTATCAACATCTTGTAGGGGCGGTTGCCAACCCGCTGGTTCGGGAAGGCGCGGTAGAAATCGGTGGCCTCCTGGCGATGCGCCTGAACGCCGTGCGTCTCCGGCTGGCCGGGCCAGCGCACCACGACGTCTTCCCGATGGCGACTCACGAACGTGTCCAGGTCCTGATTATTCCAGGCGTCATCCAGCGTCTGCATGAGCTCCTTGTTTCGCTCCGCGACCTTCTGGTCGCCAGGCGCCCGATCCTTCGAAGTCGTAAGCGGCACGCTCCGCTCCGGCGTGCCCCTCGGCTCCGTCCCTCCTTGCTCTCTCATGCTGCCCTCCATGTGACGCACCGTTGATCTCGTCAGCCTACTCCGCCATCGGAAGTCTCACACAGGCAAGATGCGGTACGGCCGCAAAACGGGGGCCAATCATGCACGCGACGAACGACGCTTCGCCCACCTAACGAGGCCGCTCTTCGTGCCGAGCGGACATCTGCCTGGAGGGCGAGCGAAATGAGCAGCAAGGTCAGAGGGCGAGTTAGTATTTGCTATCTGGTTCTCTTGTCCGCGGGTTCTTCAATGTCCTCCGAAGGCCAAGCGCGCGCGCCCGCTCTGTCGATCGATCCGACGAGCCTGCGGCGCATTGCCGCGGTGAACGAACGTTATCAGTCGTACAACGTGGAGATCGCGGAAGTGATCGGCGGCAACTTCTGGAAGCCGTACGATAAGGCCAGCCTTTCGGCGAGAGCACGAGCGAAAGTGCCGGCCGCGGCAGGCACGACGGGGAACACTCCGCCTGCCCAGGTCGGCGTCGACACGTCCATTTATCAGGCTCGCCCGCCCGTCGACCTCACAAATGCTCGGCTGCGCAAGCTCGCTGCCGCGCTCGGTCCGGCCTACACACGTGTGAGCGGGTCGTGGGCCAATTCAGTGTATTTTCATGATTCCGAATCCGCCGCGCCGGAGGAGGCGCCGAAGGGATTCAATGGTGTGCTAACGCGGCGAGAATGGCAGGGCGTCATCGACTTCGCTCGCGCTGCGAGCGGGGAGCTCGTGACGTCTTTCGCGATCAGCGCGGGCGTGCGCGATGCGAAGGGCGTCTGGACACCGATACAGGCGCGGAAGCTCATCGCCTTCACGAATGCAGCGCGTGGCCACATCGCCGCTGCCGAGATGTTCAATGAGCCCAACATGCCTACGTACGCCGGAGCCCCGAAGGGCTATGCGGCGGCGAACTACGCGAAGGATTTTGCAGTCTTTGCTCCGTTCATCCGCGCCGTTGCGCCCGACATGCGCATCGTCGGGCCGGGTTCAGTAGGGGAAGGGATTCTGATGCCGCTGATCGGCACCAGGTCGATGCCGGGATATGTGAGCACTGAGTCAATGATGACGGCAACTCCGCCGCCCGTGTTTGACATCTTCTCATATCACACGTATCCCGCCGTCTCTATCCGCTGCGCATCGATGGGTAGCGGTGCGCAGACGACTCCTGAAGCCGCGCTCTCCGAGGAATGGCTTTCTCGCACCGATCGGAGCTACGCCTATTACGTGACCGACATCCACGACCGCTTTCTGCCTAACAAGCCGATCTGGATCACGGAAACCGCGGACGCGGCGTGCGGTGGCAACCCGTGGGCGAACACCTTTCTCGATACCTTCCGCTACCTCGATCAGATGGGACGGCTCGCCCGGCGCGGCGTCGACGTCATCTTCCACAATACGCTGGCGTCGAGTGAGTACGGGCTGCTCGACCAAAAGACTTTCACACCGCGACCAAACTACTGGGGCGGACTGCTGTGGCACCGACTCATGGGCACGACGGTACTCGACGCCGGCCTATCGCGCGAGGGATTCCACGTCTACGCGCATTGCATGCGAGGGCAGCCGGGCGGGGTGACAATGTTGCTAATCAACAACAGCCGAACTCGGGCGTCTTCGCTTCAAGTGCCGCTGAACGCGGAGCGTTTCACGCTCTCAGCGCAGCCGTTGCAGAGCAGTCGAGTCGAGCTCAATGGACGGCCGCTCAAACTGGGTACGAACGACGCGCTGCCCGAGCTGCGCGGTGACAATCTCGCGGCAGGAAAAATGACGTTCGCTCCAAGTACCATCACGTTCCTCGCGATACCGACCGCTGAGAATGCCTCGTGTCGGTGATGTGAATCAACCAGTGACTCGGGGACAATCAGACTCGAGCCGGGAGGCTTCACACGATGACACTCATGACGCGACGCTCGGCTTTGCGACTCCTTGCCGGCGGCGTCGCCGATGTCGCGCTCGTGCGCGGACAGCCAACTCTCCGCTCCGCGCCGCCGCTGTCACGCCCGTCGGCGGCCCAGCCCTCGACGGACATCCTCATCAGCAATGCGCGCATGTTCGACGGCACTGGCTCATCCCTCCGGCCCGGGCATGTTCTGATCTCAAACAGGCGGATCAAGCAGGTCTCACCTAGTCCGATCTCGCCGCCGGCGAACGCACGCGTTATTGACGCGCAGAGCCGCGTGCTGATGCCCGGCCTTACGGACGCTCACTGGCACATGGTGTTCGCGCCGAACACGATCGCCGACATGGAGGCCGCCGACACAGGCCTCATGTACGCCAACGCGGTCGCCGAGGCCGAGCGCACGCTCATGCGCGGGTTCACGACGATCCGAGACGTGGGCGGCCCGACCTTCGGCCTGAAGCAAGCGATCGACTCCGGCGTTATACCGGGCCCCCGCGTGTACCCGAGTGGGGCGCTCATCTCGCAGACGGCGGGGCATGGCGACTTCGGCCCCGCGTACGATCGGCCGGTGGAACTCGCCGGACGCCCATCGCGACTCGAGGAGATCGGCGCGTTCACCGTAGCCAACGGCGTCGCCGGGGTCGAAGCCGCCGTTCGGATGCAGTGCAAGCGCGGCGCGAGTCAGATCAAGATCGCCCTCGGCGGCGGCGTTATCTCGCAGTCCGATCCGATCGACACCCTCCAGTACACGCCGGAAGAAATCCGCGCCGCCGTCCAGACCGCGGCCGATTGGGGCACCTATGTCTGCGCACACGTCTACACAGTACCGGGAATCCGGCGCGGGCTCGAGGC
>DATEHJ010000416.1:0-5569 GCA_035279645.1 Gemmatimonadaceae bacterium | reverse complement strand
TGCTTGACGCCTGCGGCGACAGTCGGCCGATGCTGCGCCTCTACGTGCTGTTGCTCGGCGAAACGGGCATGCGGTGCGAGAGCGAGGCGCTGTGGCTTCGCTGGGAAGATGTCGACCTCGCCGAGGGGTTTCTTTGGATCGCGAGCGGCCGTGGCGGTCATCGCACCAAGTCGGGCAAGGGACGCTGGGCGCCGATGACCGATCGGCTCGCGGCCGCTATAAAAGACCACTTCGCGAGCTATCACTTTGCGACGTACGGCAGCGGCGAAGCTGCGCACCGCTCGCCGTGGGTGTTCCACCATCTCATGTCGTGGCGCCGCCGAGTCGCGGGCGAGCGCATCGTGTCCCTTCGGAACGGCTTCGAGCGCGCAGCGAGCCGGGCGAAGCTCCCCGACCGATTCCGCCAGCACGACCTTCGTCATCGACGCGTGACGCAGTGGCTCGCGGAAGGGCAGAGCGCCGCGCTCGTGCAAGAGGCGATGGGGCACTCGGACCTGCGCACGACGTTAGGCTATTCGCACCTAGCCCGCACGCACCTTAAAGCACTTGTTGCGCGAACCTCTAGCACGTCGCCGCCGGACCAAGATTCAGCGTCGTCCGCGACCGCTTAACCCACTTGCGGCAGACGAGCAATCAATTGAGGCTGCTCAATCACTGAGCTTCCGTTTCCGGCCGCCGGGCCAATTCTCGGCGGCCGTGGCAAACAGATAGACGCCATAGAGTAGCCCGGCTATAGCTCCAAATGCTGTGAATGACCATGCTAGACGCGGCGGAATCAAGCCGAGGAGAACGCCCACCGCCGAGGTCAGGCCCGCAGCACCGACGCACGCAACCTCGAAGCGAATCAGAGGCGTGAATCGACCAAAGCGTCTCCACTTGCGAGAGAGGTAGAGGTCCAAGCCGGTGAGTGTACCGACAACCGTGGCTGCGGCGAGAAACCAGAGAGCACCAAGCCCCGCGTCCAGGCCAGCTAGCATGACCATACCAACGCCCGTCGCGAAGCCAAGAACGGCGCCATTCAGGACGTAAGCGGTTCTGTTAGAGATCAGCACTGCGGTCGACGGCTTCTCGCGTAGGGGCGAAGACTGCTCACGGCATTCGGTGAAGGCTGTCAAGGTCATGAGGATGTTCGGGGTGAACAAGACCCCTGTCAACACAGGACCTGCGCGATGACCACGCAGCTTCTACCTAACGAACCGCTGTGTGCCGTCGCTCCCGAAAAACAGCGCAACGTGCCAGCAAACGTGCCACCAAAGGCAAACGCGCCGCCTCCAGCGTCCGAGGCGAGCGCGTAAATCGATGTCCACCAGTGAGTTGCTGAGAGGCGCGGGCCGGAATCGAACCGGCGAATAGCGGTTTTGCAGACCGCTGCCTTACCACTTGGCTACCGCGCCCGGGGAATCACGGAAGCTATTTTCGCCCTTGAGGTTCCTCAAGGGCACGCCGCCATCGGCTGCTGTCGTTAGGCGACCGCCTCGCCTCGGACGCCACGCGCCAAAACCCGCCTCGTCCCCAGCCAAGCGGTCATCAGGAGGCGAACGGGCCCGCCTCTTGAATCCGGTGATGGGTACATGAGCGCCGCACCCCAGGAACGCCGCACAACGACCGCCACCGGTCCCGATACACGCCATCGATTCCGGCGACTCTGGGACCTCGTCTTCGAGATCCTTCGCTTCATCGGTCGGCGCGCGCACAACGCGTACGCGACTTTCGGCATCTTCCTCCTCATGGGTGCCACCATCGCGGTCGCCGGCACCTGGGCCTTCGCCGAGCTCGCCGGACACGTCTCCTCCGGCAACACTCAGGCGTTCGATGACGCCGTTCTACGCTGGCTCGGCGCGCACCGCGCGCCGCCGATCGACGCGTTCATGCTCGACATTACCTCGCTCGGCACCAGCTCCGTCGTCGCGATGGTCGTCGGCGTCGCCGCCCTCTTCCTCTGGCTCAACCGGCATAAGCATTCCGCCATCCTCCTTCTCGTTTCGACCTTCGGCGGAATCCTGCTCAACAACCTGCTCAAGCTTGGCTTTAGTCGTCCGCGTCCGGACATCATCCCGTGGGCGACCACGGCGACCTTCTACTCGTTTCCCTCGGGCCATGCGATGAGCGCGACGGTCGTCTATGCCACTGTCGCCTACCTCGCCGCTCGGCTTCAGCAAACTCATAAAGCGCGTGTTGCCATAGCTTTAGTCGCCACTTTCGTGGTCGCGCTCATCTGTTTGAGCCGGCTCTATTTGGGCGTGCACTATCCGTCTGATGTCGCCGCCGGCGTCATCATCGGCCTAGCCTGGGCCGGCTTTTGTATGGCGACGCTCGAGGCACTTCAGCTTTACGTGCGATTCAACGCGCCGCAGATGATGAACGAGGAGCGCCCGGCGCCAGTGCACGAGGCGTAGTTGCGTGACTACGCTTTCGCCTCTCTCGTCCTACCGTTGAGCCCGCGCAGTTCCCAACGCTCAACGCCCCTCGCCCATGAAGCGACTCCTCGCCGCTGCCGTCGCAGCATCCCTGCTCGGCGCATGTCATTTCCATTCACGCGCTTGGCTTGCCCAACACGCGAATGACAAGACGCCGTCGAAGCCCGTCGCCGACACGCAGCCGGTGGTTCGGCAAGCCGGCGAGCCCGCCAGCGCCCCCGCCCCCACCCGGACTCCCGCTCGCACCCCTGTCGTGGAAACGGATGCCGACATGGGCACGCGGTCGGCGTCCGAAGCGATGAGTCGCAGCAGCTTCTTCTTCAGCGACGCACGCAGCGTTGGCCGTTTCCTCATGGCGAACGATGTCGACATCAGTTTCGCGAAGATCGCCTTCGCGAACGCTGGAAGCGACGAGGTCAAAGCCTTCGCGCGGCGCATGCTTACCGATCACACGCAGATCATCGCGAACGCGCGAACGCTCGCGGCGGATCAGGGAATCACCCCCGCGGATGATGATGCCGGACGCGACCTGCGCGATTTCTCGACGGTGGAACGCGACTCTCTGCGGGCTCTGAGTGGCCGCGCCTTCGACGTCACCTACGTCGCGATGGAGCTCGAGCGACACAAGGCGATGCTCTCGATGATCGATGACGTTCTGCTTCCGCGCGTCAGCAATAGCGATCTACAGGAGCTGCTCGCGTCGACTCGTCCGATCATCGCCGCGCACGTTGCTCACGCCGAGCAGCTCCAGGCAACGTTGTCGAGACGATGAACCGCTAGCGAATGTCCCAATGGGACGTGTCACTCGCGAACGCAGCGCGGCGATGCTCGACTCGCCGCGCTTTTTCTTTTCACGCGGTGATGTTCGCCAGCTGAAGAGAGCGCTGGTTCGGCCGGCCGGCCGGTTACACTTCGGGGTCCCTCATCCGTTCGTTCGGTTCAGACTCATCGACGTCGTGGACGACACCCTTCTCCAGCCGCACGACCCGTACGCCTCGCTCCGGATTCCGAGCTACCGCTGGTTCATACTGAGCACGTTCACGATGACGCTCGCGGCGCAGATTCAAGGCGTCGTGGTCTCGTGGCAGATCTATGCCGTCACGCATGATCCCCTCTCGTTAGGTCTGATCGGCCTGGCCGAGGCGTTTCCGTACGTCACCATCGCACTCTTTGCCGGCCACGTCGCCGACCGCCAGGACCGACGGGTCGTCTCGCTCGCCTCCTTGGCGCTGCTCGTGGTGTGCTCGGTCTCGCTGCTGTTGCTCAGTCTCGGCAACGGTTGGCGCGGCGCCGGGCTTCGGCACGGCAATGTTTGGCCTTTTTATGTCGTGATCTTTCTCAGTGGGATCGCGCGCAGCTTTCTTCAGCCGGCTCGGCAGGCCTTGGGCGCCGAGCTCGTGCCGCGGTCACTCTATCCGAACGCTGTGGCTTGGCGAAGCTCCACTTGGCAAACCGGCGCGGTCGCTGGCCCGGCTCTCGGGGGCCTGCTCTATGGATTCACCTCGCCGTCATTTGCGTACGCGGTGGACGCGACACTCATGGTCGTCGCGCTGCTGGCCTTCGGCACGATTGCCTACGTTCCGAGAGGTCAGCGCTCGCTCGAGGGGTCGGTTGGGGAAAGCCTTCGTACGGGAATCGAGTTCGTGTTTCGCGAGCCGGTACTCCTCGGCGCGATGACTCTCGATCTCTTCTCGGTTCTGCTTGGCGGCGCCGAAGCACTCTTGCCAGTTTTTGCCGACCAGGTACTGAAGGCGGGCCCACAGGGACTGGGAATTCTGCGCGCTGCCCCCGCCGCTGGCGCAACCCTGATGTCACTCTACCTCGCGCATCGCCGCCCATTTCGGCACGCGGGGCGGGCATTGCTCAACGCGGTGGCTGTGTTCGCTCTGTGCATCATCGGCTTCGGATTGTCGCGAAGTTTTGTTTTCTCGCTGTTCCTTCTTGCCATTAGCGGCATGGCCGATAACGTGAGCGTCGTCGTTCGATCGACGCTGCTCCAAGTGCTGACGCCGGAGCACCTGTTTGGCCGTGTCTCGTCGGTCAACGCGATCTTCATAGGTTCGTCGAACGAGCTCGGTGCGTTCGAGTCGGGAGTCGCCGCCCGCCTCCTGGGAACGGTGACCTCAGTCGTACTGGGTGGAGTCGCTTCGTTGTCGGTAGTTGGAATCGTCGCGCTTCGCATCCCGCCGCTGCGGCAGCTCGGGGCGATCGAGCGCATCCCGCAGGCAGCCTAGCTCGCGCAGCGCTATCGAATTCGTGCAGTTCGCGCATGCATGGAGGTCATTTTAGCCGCTCTTCAGCTTGGATCAGTGGACTTGCAACGTTTCATTTGCGATTTTCGCACAATCGGCAATACATTGCCTCTCGGCTGGAACGCATCCCTTTTCTCGAGAGGCCCTGCCGCACATGTCCGTGACCACCCATCACAACCGTCAGGAAGTGAACCGCGAGATCTCCTCGCGCACCGCTCGAGCCAACGGCAACGGCTCGAACGGTGGCTCCCATAACGGCACTCCAATGCCCGGCGCTCGCGTTTCCGAGTATTTCGGCGTCAACACCCTTGGCGCGCGCCAGATGCGCGACAAGCTCCCCCGCGAGGCTTACACCAAGCTGCTGGCGGCCATTCGCCTCGGCAAAAAGCTCGACGTCGAGATCGCGCCGAAGGTCGCCGCTGTCATTCGAGACTGGGCGATCGGCAGCGGTGCGACGCACTTCACGTACTGGTTCCAGCCACAGACTGGTTTGACGGCCGAGAAGCACGACGCCTTCCTCTCCTTCGACGATGGCCAGCCGATGGAGTCGTTCAGCGCGTCGCAGCTCATTCAGAGCGAGCCGGACGCATCGAGCTTCCCGTCGGGTGGCCTGCGCGCCACATGGGAGGCCCGTGGCTACACGGCCTGGAACCCGGCAAGCCCGGTCTTCATCGCCGAGTGGGCCGGTGTGAAGACGCTGTGCATTCCGTCGGTCTTCATCGGCTACAACGGCGAGGCGCTCGACGAGCTCACTCCCCTGCTCCGCAGCACCGACGCGCTCAGCGACCGCGCCATCGGGTTGCTCGAGCTGCTCGGTGACAAGGGAGTCCATCGCGTTTATACGACCCTCGGACCGGAGCAGGAGTACTTTCTCATCGACCGCGGGCATTTCGCGCTCCG
>DATEHJ010000415.1:0-12060 GCA_035279645.1 Gemmatimonadaceae bacterium | reverse complement strand
CGATCTGTGTTAGGTGCTAGGTGCTGGGGGCTGGGGGCTAGGGGCTCCGCATTTCTTCTACCACCTATCACCTAGCACCTAGCACCTCGATAGCAGAGGGCGGCGCGGAGCGCTGGCCTGAAGAGGTGCTAGGTGCTAGGTGATAGGTGGTAGAAGAAATGCGGAGCCCCTAGCCCCCAGCACCTAGCACCTAACACCTAACACCTAGCACCTGGTTTCCAGTCCATGCCCAGCCGCCGACATCGCACGCTCGATCTCGCGACGCTCGCGCTGCACGCGGGCAACGACCAGCATGACGTCGATGCACCGGTCGTTTCGCCTCTTTATCAATCGGTAAACTTCGTCCAGGAAGTCGGCACCGGCGAGGGATTGCGATATCCCCGCTACGGCAACGCACCCAACGCGCAGCTCGTCCAGAGCCGACTCGCCGCGCTCGAAGGTTCGGAAGCAGCGGTCGTGCTCGGAAGCGGTCAGGGCGCTACCGCCTGCGCGATGCTCGCGCTTCTTCGACCTGGCGATCACTTACTCGCGAGCGCGTGGATCTACGGCGGAACGCAGCGGCTCTTCGCGCAGGAGTTCGCCACTCTCGGCATCGACGTCACGCTGCTCGATCCAACCGAGACGCGCGTCTGGCGTCGCAAGATGCGCAAAGAGACGCGCGCGATCTTCCTCGAGACACCGGTGAATCCCACGTGCCGAGTTCTCGATCTGCGGCCCGTGAGCCACTTCACTCAGGAAGAAGGCATCGCGCTCGTCGTCGATTCGACATTCGCGAGTCCGGTGAACCTTCGGCCGATCGAGCACGGAGCGGACGTGGTGATCCACTCCACGACGAAGTATCTGAACGGCCACCACGATGTGTTAGGCGGAGTCGTCTGTGGGACGGAGGCGTACATCGAGGAAGTCCGCCAGAAGATGATGCTCTGGGGCCAGGCTCCTGATCCGTTCGCTTGCTGGATGCTCGAGCGTGGCCTCAAGACGCTCGACATCCGCGTTCGACGCCAGAATGAGAACGCTCTGCAACTCGCGCAGTGGTGCTCTGAGCGAAAGGAAATCAAGCGAGTGCACTACCCTGGATTGGCTTCACACCCAGACCACGAGATCGCGCGCACACTTCTTGATGGGTTCGGCGGTATGATGGCGCTCGAACTCGCTGGCGGAGCGCGCGCCGCCGAGCGGTTCTTACGGAAGCTGAAGGTGTTCCGTCATGCTCCCAGTCTCGGTGGTGTGGACTCTCTCGTCTCGGAACCGCGTTTCACGTCGCACGAGCACGTGAGCGCGGAGCAACGCGCGCGAGCCGGTGTGCCCGACGGATTTCTCCGTCTGAGCGTCGGCATCGAGTCGGCGGTCGACCTCATCGCTGACATCGAACAAGCGCTGCGTTGACGAAATGACGGATATCGTAAGCAGACCAACACTAGGGGACCGCCGGCGTACCGAGCGCCGCACCAATCAGAATCTCGCCGAGCTGACGCTGCCGGAGCTCCGGCGCATGCTCGTGACGACGACGATCTTCGCCATCGTCCTGCTGCTGTTTCTGTGGATGGTGCGGACGGTCATCATCGCGACCATCCTCGGCGTCGTCGTCGCCGTGTACTTGCGCCCCGTGTACCGCAAGTTCCTCAAGGCAATTCCAAATCGGTCGGCGTCGGCAACGATCACGCTGTTGCTGCTGATCGTTCCAGTCATCGCGCTCCTCATCTACAGCTACCTGGAGCTCGCGGACGTCGCCGCGTACGTCGACGCGCATCGTGCGGAGATCGCGGCGAAGATCGACGTTGCTCTGCACCGCATTCCCTTCATGCAGAAGGCGAATACCGGTGAGTCGGTAGAACGCTGGGTGATAATCGCGTCCAACTATGGCGCGAGCATACCTAACGCGCTTCGCGCCACTCTCGGAACCTTCGCGATCGCGGCGACGATTTTCATTTTCACGGCGTTCTACTTCATGGTGGACGCGGAGCGCATCGGTGGCTACCTGCGGAGCAAGATCGCGCCACGCTACCAGGAGCTGATGACGTCGCTCGAGGAAAACGTGAGGGGCGTGCTGTACGGCGCCATCTACTCGACGTTCCTGACTCAGGCCATCAAGTCAGTGATCATCCTGTTGATGAATCTCGCCTTTCACGTCCCGTTGGCCGGAGTGCTAGCGATCCTCTCGTTTATTATCGGGTTCTTCCCGATCGTCGGCTCGTGGAGCGTCTATCTGCCGGTCGCTTGTTGGCTGGCGATCTTCCGCGACGCACCGGGACAAGCCGTCATTATGCTGGTGATCGGGTTCTTCGTGAACACGATTTACATTTCGACCTTCCTGCGACCGAAGATCGCGGCCGAGCGATCGAAGGTCCTCAATTTTTACTGGATGCTGGTTGGCCTCGTGACAGGAGTCTACACGTTTGGTCTCGTCGGAATCCTGCTGGGCCCGATCGTCATCGGCCTCTTGAAGGCGATCCTCGACACGATCACGACGAGCGCCAATTGGCGGCTGGTCGACGCGGATGGTGACGGTCTCACCGACGACGCGTCTGACAGTATGCCATGATTCGTTTCACCAGAGTCACGAAGGAATATCCGCGCCTCGGCGCGGCCCTCAGCAACGCCTCTTTCAGCGTGGCCAAGGGCGAGTTTGTGTTCCTGACGGGACCAAGCGGCGCGGGCAAGAGCACGATTCTCAAGCTCGTGTACATGGAGGAGCGACCGACTAGCGGCGAAGTGCGTGTCGGCGGGCTGAGCTCCGTCACCATTCGCCGTCGTGAAATCCCGCAGCTTCGCCGCCGACTCGGAATTGTCTTCCAGGACTTTCGTCTCCTCGAGGACCGAACGGCCGAAGCGAACGTCGCCTTCGCGCTCGAGGTGACGGGCACGCCACGAAACGCGATTGCCAACAAGGTGAGCCGGGTTCTTACCCAAGTCGGCCTCGCATCGAAGGCGAACTCGTTCCCACGCGAATTGTCGGGTGGCGAGCAACAGCGCGTGGCGATCGCGCGCGCGCTCGTGAATGACCCGCTCCTTCTCGTGGCCGACGAGCCAACGGGCAACCTCGACGACCGCGCGACCCGCGGCGTATTTCAGCTGCTTCGCGAGATCAACGCGAGCGGCACCGCCATCGTCATGGCGACGCACAACCTCGATCTCATTCGTCGTTCCGACTACCGCACGATCGAGCTCAATCGCGGTCAGATCGTGTTCGATTCGTCGGAGGCGGCCCAGGCCGCCCTGGAACGCTTCGCGGAATAGACCCGTCCCCACATGCCCGCAATTCGCGACGCTCTGTTCGCTACTCGGCGCGCTCCACTCTTGAGCGTATTGAGCATAACGACGATCGCCTTTTCGCTTTTCGCGGTGGGGCTGTTCGGTCTCGTCGTGCTCAACATTCGCGCGGCGCTCGAGAAGGTGGAGGAGCGCGTCGAGATTCGCGCGTTCATCGCCGAGAAGACGCCGGTCGAACAGATCGCGCTCGCCTCGGGAGAAGTCGCGAAGTATCCCGAGGTTCAGCGCGTGGATCTCGTGACGCAGGAGCAGGCGCTCGAACGCGCACGCCGCGAGCTTGGTGAATTCAAGGACGTGTTCGAAGCGGAGTTTCTCCCGCCTTCGATCGACGTCCATCTGAAGCCGGGATACCGCGATCCTGAATCGGTGCATCGCGTCGCCGATCGGCTCAAGGCACTGACCTTCGTGGACGACGTTCGATTCGGCGATGAGTGGATCACGCAGTTGTATCGCCTTCGAAACATCGCCGGGATCGCCGGCATCGCGCTCGGTCTCGCCTTCGCCGCGGTGGCGGTGATCATCATCGGCGCGACGATTCGCATGGCGGTGCTCGCGCGGAGCCGCGAGATCTCGATCATGCAGCTGGTGGGTGCGACCGACGGATACGTGCGCCGGCCGTTCCTGATCGAGGGCTTCGTCAAGGGTGTCCTCGGTGGCGGACTCGCGCTCTGCCTAACGTGGATCGCGATCCGGATCATCGGCGGGTATTTGAGCTTTCAGACCGTCTTCTTCGATCAGACCGTCGCCGTCGTGGGAATCGCGTGCGGCGCGCTGATCGGATTGCTCGGCAGCGCTTTTTCCGTCGGGCGGCATCTGCGGCGCGTTTGATGGTACGTGCGGCGTGGCGCGTGGCGCGTGGCGCGATCTATGGCGCGGTAGCCCTCACCGTCGCCGTGTCGTCTGGCGTTCAGGCCCAGGACAAGCTCCGGACGCAGCGCGAGGAGCTCGACCGCATTCGCCAGGAGCGCGCGGATCTCGAGCGACGGATGCTCGAGCTACGCGCAAACGTCCACGACCTGTCGGAGGAGGTCGCGAACCTGAACGCGCGCCGCGCGGCGACCGAACGTCTCGTCGCCGCACTCGACCGACAGCTCGCGAGTATCAACAGCGATGTCGACGAGGCCTCGCAGAACATGATGCGCACCGAGACCGAGCTCGCGGACAAGCGCGCGACGCTCAAACGGCGACTCGTGGACATCTACAAACGCGGCCCGCTGTTCACGACCGAGGTGCTCCTTTCCGCGCAGTCGTTCGGCGAGCTCGTCGCGCGATACAAGTATCTCCACATGCTCGCGCTTCACGATCGTGCGCTCGTCGCTCGCGTGCAGGAGCTGCGGGACCAGGTGGCTCGCGACCGCGATCGACTCGTGCGCTTGCAGGCGGCGCTCGAGCAGAACCGGGACGACAAACGAATGGAGGAGGACAACCTCCGCGACCTCGAGCGCGAGCGCGCGTCCAAATTGGCGGAAACGCAATTGAGCGCTCGACGCACCGAGCAGAGCATCGATCGCCTGCGGCGCACCGAAGCACAGCTTGCCAGCACGATCGCGTCTCTCGAAGCTGAACGTCGTCGCGCCGAGGTTGGGCGTGGCGGAGCCGTCCGGAGCGCGAGCACCATCAAGACGAGCGACTACGGGCAACTGGATTGGCCGGTGGAAGGGCCGCTCGTCTACTCCTTCGGCAAGGCGCAGACAGCGAGCAACGCCACAATTCGCTGGAATGGCGTCGGCATCCAGGCAGCGGTCGGTACCGCCGTCCGCGCCGTCGCGTCGGGAACGGTGGTGAGCGTCGGCTCGTTAGGTACCTACGGCACCACGGTGATCATCGAGCACGGTGGCGGCGACTACTCTATCTACGGCTCGCTCGCACGCGCTGACGTCCGGTTGCACGAGACGGTGGAGAAGGGCCAGGAGATCGGAACCGTCGGCATCTCCGATCCTGATTATCCGCCCCATCTGCATTTCGAGATCCGCCACGGTGGTCCGGCCGTCGATCCGGCGAGCTGGCTGCGCGGCGAGCGCTAGCGTGGTGCGTGGTGCGTGGTGCGTTGTGCGTTGTGCGTAAGGCCTGAAGGCGCGCCGACTGAGAGGTGCGCGACACGCTGACCCTCGTTACAATGCTCCACGCTCCACGCGTCACGCTCCACGCCCCACGCCCGATGACCTTCGTCACCAAACGCTGCACCGTGTGCGCGCGATTTCGCGCGTACGAAGTCGAGGACAGCTACTGCGTCGTCTGCGGCCATGAGTCGCTCGAAGGCGAGTGCGCGTGCGGTCGTCGCTACGACTTTCTGCGCGAAGAGGACGATGAGGTCACGCTGCACTGCCCTCGGTGCGGCAAGGTGCTGCGCGGTCGCCAGAAAGAATACGATGCCTGATCGGCCACGGCCGCCGAAGAAGAGCACGCGCAAAGGAAGAGGTTCAGGCAAGCGACTCACGGCGGCGAGAAAGAGCAGGCGAACCACCGGCGAGCCTTCCCTTCCCCCCTTGCTCGGCGCGCACATCTCCACCGCCGGTGGCACGCGCGAGGCGCCGCCGCGAGCGAAGGCGATCGGCGCAACGGTGATGCAGATCTTTACAAAGATGGCGAGCCGGTGGGCGGAGCGCGTCTGCGCCGACGATGAATGCGTTGCGTTCCGCGACGCGCTGGCGGCAACCGACGTGCGCGCGACGGTCGGGCATGATTCGTATTTGATAAACCTCGCGAGCCCGGACCCGGCGCTGCGCCGGCGGTCGATCGAGTCGTTCGTCGCGGAGCTGCAGCGATGCGAAGCGCTCGGACTCCAGTACCTCGTTTCGCATCCCGGCAACTACATCGATGATCGCACGAGCGGTATTCAGCGCAACGGCGACGCCATTACCGAATCGCTCGAGCGAGTGCCGGGCCGCACGGTGTTGTGCATGGAGATCACCGCGGGCTCGGGCACGGCGATTGGATCGTCATTCGAGGAGTTGGCGGCGCTGATCGACGGCGTGCCGGCATCACTCCGGGAGCGTATGGGCGTGTGCGTCGACACCTGTCACGCGTACTCGGCGGGTTATGACCTCGTCGGCGACTTCGACGGCGTGTGGCGGCACTTTGCGGACGTTCTCGGTATGTGCCGCCTACGCGTAATGCACTTGAACGATTCGAAAACCAAATTCGCTTCGAGGCGCGACCGCCATGAGTTGATTGGCGAGGGCTCGCTCGGCACGGCACCATTTCGGCGCATAATGACCGATGAGCGTTTCGTCGATGTGCCGAAATTGATCGAAACGCCGAAGCTCGATGACGCGACGAAGACCGACTCGCGCATGCTGAAGCGGCTTCGGGGCTACGCGGCCGGCAATTGATCGATTCCTAACCCTCTGCACCTCTCACGGTTAGCTGGTCCATTGCGCTATTGTTCTTGTCTGTCCCTATGACAAAAAGACAAGACGCACTCGACTACCATTCCCGCGGCCGGCCCGGGAAGATCGCCGTCGTTCCAACGAAGCCGCTGACCAATCAGCGGGACCTGTCACTGGCGTACTCGCCGGGCGTTGCGGAGCCTTGCCTCGAGATCAAACGCGACGCGGATCTCGCGTACTCCTATACCGCGAAGGGCAACCTCGTCGCCGTCGTCACGAATGGCACCGCCGTGCTGGGGCTCGGCAACATTGGCGCGCTTGCCGGCAAGCCGGTGATGGAAGGCAAAGGCAACCTCTTCAAGCAATTCGCCGATATCGACGTATTCGATATCGAGGTGGGATCCGAGAGTCCGGACGACGTCATCAAGTTCTGCCAGCTCCTCGAGCCAACGGTCGGCGGCATCAACCTCGAGGACATCCGCGCTCCCGATTGTTTTTACATCGAGGAAACACTCCGCAAAACGATGCGGATTCCCGTGTTTCACGACGATCAACACGGGACGGCGATCATCTCCGGTGCGGCACTGCTCAACGCGTTGGAGATCGTCGGGAAACCGATCGAGGACGTGACCGTCGTGTTCTCCGGCGCGGGCGCGGCCGCCATCTCCACCGCCGAGCACTACGTACGCCTCGGTGTGAGACGTGAGCGTATACTCATGTGCGACCGCGCCGGCGTGATCTACGCGGGTCGCTCCGGCGAGATGGACCCGTACAAGGCGCGCTTCCAGGTCGAGACAAAGGCGCGGACGATCGCCGACGCGCTCGTCGGCGCGGACGTCTTCGTCGGACTATCGGTCGCTGGCGCGGTCAGCGGCGAGATGATCGCCAAGATGGCATCGCGCCCGATCGTCTTCGCGCTGGCCAATCCGGTTCCGGAGATTCTGCCTGACGAGGTGCGCGCGGTCCGCGACGACGCGATCATCGCGACGGGCCGCAGCGACTACCCGAACCAGGTCAACAACGTCCTCGGATTTCCATTCATCTTCCGCGGCGCGCTCGACGTTCGCGCGACCGAGATCAACGAGGAGATGAAGATGGCGGCAACGCGCGCACTCGCCACGCTCGCGAAGCAGGACGTGCCGGATAGCGTCGCGTCGCTGTACGGCCTGCGACAGGTCCAGTTCGGGCCGGACTATCTGATTCCCTTCCCCTTCGATCCGCGGGTGCTGCTGTGGGTGGCGCCAGCAGTCGCGTGGGCGGCAGTGGCCAGCGGCGCGGCGAACGACTTCGTGGAGCTCGACGCGTACCGGGAGCGACTCGAGGCACGCCTCGGGCGCGCGCGCGGCGTCATGCGCGGCGTGATCAATCGTGCGAGCTCGAATCCCAAGCGCGTCGTGTATCCCGAGGGCGAGGAGCCGAAGATCATCCGCGCCGCGGCGATCGTCGTCGACGAAGGCATCGGCCAGCCGATTCTCCTCGGCAATCGTGCCGCGATCGAGCGCGCGGCATCGCAGATGAACGTCTCGCTCGACGATATCGAGATCGAAGATCCGTCGAACTCACCGCTGCGCGAGGCCTACGCCCACTTCATGTGGGCAAAGCGACAGCGCAAAGGGATGAGCCTCGAGGAGGCGCGACGCCGGTTGTACAACGGCAATTATTTCGGGTCGTGCATGGTCGCGCGCGGGGACGCCGACGCGCTCCTGTCAGGCGTGAACCTGCACTATCCCGAGACGATTCGCCCCGCGCTCGAGGTGGTGGGTGCCCATCCGAAGTCGGGTCTTGTGAGCGGCATGTACATGCTCGTGTTCGAGAAGCACGTCGTCTTCTGCGCCGATACCACGGTGAACATCGATCCCACCGCGGAGCAAATGGCCCAGATCGCGTACGCGGCAAGTCGTGTCACGCGCAACTTCGGCATCGAGCCGCGAATCTCGATGTTGTCGTTCTCGAACTTCGGCTCCGTGCGACACCCCGAGGCGGAGAAGGTCGCCCGGGCGGTGCAACTGCTCCGTCAGCGCGATCCGTCGCTGATCGTCGACGGCGAGATGCAGGCGGACACGGCGCTCGACACCGAGATTCTCCAGCGCGACTACCCATTTAGCGCGCTCAAGACGCAGGCAAACGTACTGATCTTCCCGAACTTGAGCGCCGGGAACATCGCATACAAGTTGCTGGATCACTTGGGCGGGGCGACGGCGATTGGACCAATCCTCGTCGGAATGAGCCGCCCCGTGCACGTGCTCGAGCGCGGTGCCGATGTCCAGGACATCGTCAACATGACCGCCGTCGCGGTGGTCGACGCGCAGGGACGTTCACAGCCAGCGGAGCAGGCGGCGGCGCGGAAGACGCCCGCCAACGGCATCGCACCGACAGTCTACTCGAGGTTATGACCCATATGGCAACGCAGGCGCAGCCGCAGCAGGACGCGGCAGAACTTCCGGGTCGCGTTGGACTCGAAGCGCAAGGTTTGAAGCCTAACGGCGAAGTGCATTGGAACCTCGTCGCGGCAGTCCTGATTCAAAACGCGGCACGCCGCGGCGAGGGGGATTTCGCGGAGATGGGGCCTTTTGTCTCCATCACGTCGCCCCACACCGGGCGTTCACCAAACGACAAGTTTGTGGTGCGCGAGCCACAGTCGGAGCGCGACGTCGACTGGGGGAAGGTGAACCAACCTCTTGCTCCCGAGAAGTTCGAGGCACTGCTGGCGGACGTGCGGGCGTACCTGAACGACCGCGAGGAGCTCTTCGTTCAGGATCTCTATTGCGGCGCCGATCCGAATTACCGCTTGTCGGTCCGGTATGTATCGCCGGGTGCATGGCACATGGCGTTCGTTCGAAACATGTTCATCCGTCCGAACGTCGCGGAGCTGGCGAGTTTCGACCCGAATTTCACCGTACTCCATGCGCCGGAATTCGAGGCGGACCCGTCGCGACACGGCACGCGTACCGGCACCTTCATCGTGCTGAACCTCGCCAAGCGCATGATCCTCATCGGCGGGACGCGCTACGCCGGCGAGCTCAAGAAGGCGATGTTCACGGTGATGAACTACTACCTGCCAAAGCAAGGCGTGCTCTCGATGCACTGCTCCGCGAACATCGGCAAGGCGGGAGACAGCGCGCTCTTTTTCGGCCTCTCCGGAACGGGCAAGACGACGCTGTCCGCGGATCCCGTGCGATCGCTGATCGGCGATGACGAGCACGGGTGGTCGCCGGAGGGCGTTTTCAATTTTGAGGGCGGCTGCTACGCCAAGGTGATCAATCTCTCGCCGGAAGGAGAGCCGGACATTTATCGCACGACGCAAATGTTCGGTACGATCCTCGAGAACGTGGTGCTCGATCCGGTGACGCGAAAGGTCAGATTCGAGGATCAATCGATCACCGAGAACACGCGCGCTTCGTATCCGCTGCATTACATCCCCAACTACCAGCCTAACGGGCGCGGTGGCCATCCCAAGAACATCGTCTTCCTCACCGCGGACGCCTATGGCGTGCTGCCCCCGGTCGCCAAGCTCACTCGCGATCAGGCGATGTACTACTTTCTGTCGGGCTACACGGCGAAGGTGGCCGGCACGGAGCGCGGCGTGAAGGAACCACAGGCGACGTTCTCCTCGTGTTTCGGCGCGGTGTTCCTCGTGTGGCCGGCCTGGAAGTACGCGGAGATGCTCGGTGCGCTCATCGAGGAGCACCACTCCGATGTGTGGCTGGTCAACACCGGCTGGACGGGTGGCGCGTTCGGTGTCGGATCGCGGATGAAGCTGTCGCACACGCGGAAGATGGTGAACGCGCTACTGTGTGGAGACCTCACGGCGGCGAAGACGACGCTGGATCCGGTGTTCGGTCTTTCCGTGCCCAACGAGATCGCCGGCGTTCCGAAGGGGATCATGCAGCCGCGGAGCACCTGGAAGGACGCCGCGGCGTACGATGCGCAGGCGAAGAAGCTCGCCGGGATGTTCCAGGAGAACTTTAAAAAGTTCGAAAGTGTTGTGAGCGAGACGGTACGGAACGCAGGGCCGAAAGCCTAGCGGTCGATGTCATCCCGAGGAGCGTAGCGACGAGGGATCTGCTTTTCGCTCACGCGAAAAGCAGATCAGTCTCATTTGGAGTCGCGCGCGTCGTGCGCGCGCTCCCGCTCCACTTGGCGGGAGGAACAGGAGCGAGCGCCTCGCGCGAGCGACTCCCAAATGAGACGAATCTGCACCGAGCGTGAGCGAGGTGCAGATTTGTCGCTTCGCTCGGAATGACATGGTGCTATGGAGATCATCCGCGATCCGCTCTGGAACAACATCGCCGTCGATCCGTTGGCGATGCGGCTCGTCGACACGCCGGCGTTTCAACGGCTGCGCTACGTGCGACAGCTCGGGCTTGCGTTTCTCGTCTATCCCGGCGCCACACACAGCCGGTTCGAGCACGCCCTCGGCACATACCATCTCACGCGGCGCGCACTCGCTTTGCTCGACGAGCGCGGCACCCTCGCTGGGGTCGCGAAAACGGCCTGCTCCACGGTGCGCGTCGCGGCGTTGCTTCACGACATCGGGCACTATCCGTTCTCGCACGCCCTCGAGGAAATCGGGGCCCTGCATCACGAGGAAGTTGCTCGTCCGCTGATCACGGAAGGCGCGGTCGCCGAGCTGCTACGCGGCGAGATGGGAGACGAGACGCCGGATGAGATCATGGCCCTGATCCGAGGCTCGAGTCACAGCCCCTTGCAGCGTCTCATCTCGGGCTCCCTCGATCTCGACAAGCTCGACTATCTGCGGCGCGACGCGTTCATGTGCGGCGTCCCGTACGGAGAGATCGATGTTGACCGACTTCTCAACTCGCTGACGCTCGTTCAGGGCGACGAGGGCGCCGAGATCGGCATTGTCGAAAAGGGATTGTCGGCGCTGGAGTCTCTGTTGTTTGCCCGCTACCAGATGTACCGCAACGTCTACTGGCACCACGCGGTGCGGAGCGCGACGGCGATGTACAAGCGCATGGTCGAAGACGCCATGAACGCCGGCTCGCTCGACGCGCAGACACTGGCTGGCTTCACCGACGAAGGATTGCTCCACGACCTCGCCCGCCGTGCGCCGAGCCCCCTGCTTGCCGCGCTCCGCGAGCGGCGGCTCTTCAAGCGCGCGTTTCAGTGCCCGGCCGGTGACCTGCCCGTGGACGCCGCCGAATGGATCGCCGACGACCCCGCGCTCACGCGACGCGTCGAGGACGCGGTGGCCGGCGAGCTCGGTTTGCACGCGGGCGAGCTCCTCCTCGACTACCCGACGAAAACCCAGATGCTCGGCCTCGACATGCCCGTCCAGCGCCGCAACGGCGAGGTCTTCCGCCTCACGACCAACGGCGAAGGCGCCATCAATCTGCCCAAGCTGGCCGAGGAGTTCTATCGATCGGCGCGCTGGCTTCGGGTTTTTACCTGTCGGCCGGTGAAACTCGAACGCGACGCGGTACTGTCACTCGCTCGGCAG
>DATEHJ010000414.1:0-16956 GCA_035279645.1 Gemmatimonadaceae bacterium | reverse complement strand
ACCAGCGAGTGAACTCACCGGCAAGCTCGCGCTCGCGCTTACCAGCGAGTGAACTCACCGGCAAGCTCGCGCTCGCGCTCGTCCATGATGTAGTCGAGCGTCATCTGCGCCGGCGTGACGTCGTAATCGGCCTTGTGCGCGGTGCTCGCGGCGCGTCGATGCAACACGTTCACCATGTCCGCCGCCTCCGCGGTGTTGTTGAGACCAACGTCCGCTTCGGCGGCGATGAGATAAACCTCGCCGAGTCGCATGATCACCTGGACCTTGCCCCCCTGCTGCGCCGTTAGGTTCGCGCGCAGGTTGTCCTGGAACTTCTTGAGCGACGGAAAGCGCTGCCAGTTGAAGTACCCGTCGTTCGCGTTGTTGCGATCCCCGCAGTATCCCGCGACGGAGAAGTTCGCCGCGGGATTGTCGATCTGTTGCGCCGGACAGGGCGTGAGGATCTGAAACGCCTTGGTCTGGCGAACCGCCGTGGTGACGCCGTACGGGTAGTACACCGCGGCGGTGTCGCCCGCGTTTTCGTTCGCGCCGCTCGTGCACGCCGGACAGTTCGCCGTCGCGTTATGCACGCCGTTCACGGTCGCGACCCAAACAGACTGGAACGTACCGTCATAGCGTGTGTCGAGCACGTCGCTCGCGCCCGGCGTGCCGATCCACTTGTTCCAGATCGATTGCTCGTACGGCGTCGGCATCAGTCGACGGAACGGACGACCGTTATTCAGATCGCGCGGCGTCCCCACCCAGAGGCCGTTGTTGTCGTACTGGCCGAGGAAAACCAGATGTAGGTAGTTGTACTCGTTGTCCGCATCGTAATGCGTGAGATCGTACGAGAACTGCACCGTGAAGATGAATTCCTTCTGATTCATGTTGTAGCCGGTATTCTCGCAGTATCCCGTCCGACCGGGGTCCGCGGTGCGCGCGACGCACCAAAGATCCGCGAAGTTGGCTGTCAGCGAGTACGTCCCCGAATTGATCACCGCTTTTGCGTCGGTGAGCGCTTGCTGGAAATCGCCTTGTTTGCTCGGCGAGTAGTCGCGATACGCGCGCGTGAGATACACGAGCGCCCGGAGTGATTGCGCGGCGCCACGAGTCGCCCGGCCGATGTCGGCTTGACTCACCGGGAGCAATGTGACGGCGGTGTCGAGATCGGCGATGATCAGCTCGTACACCTTGGCCGCCGGATCCCGCACCGCGTTCGCGACGACTCCTTTGTTCTCGTGCACGTTCAGCGTCACGTCACCGAACTGCCTAACGAGCGTGAAATAATTCAGGGCGCGGAGAAAATGTGCCTCGCCAAGGAGGCTGTTCTTCAGCGTTGGGGCGATGCCAGTTGCCGACGGTCCGCGATCGAGCGCCGCGTTCAACGTGTTGATAGCCTGGTATGCCGGATTCCAGGTGTTGGCGAGCGGCGCGACGGTGGAATTGAGTCCGCCGCCGTACGAATCGAAGTCCTTGTTGTTCGATCCCGACTGGTCCGCCGCCATCCACATGTCCGTACCGACTTGCTGCAGCGATAACAGCTGCTCGCGTCCGTAGTAGCTGCGAAGCTGCGCGTAGGCGGCGATGATCGCCGAGTTGAGACCGTCGGGCGTGGAGTAGTACTGGCTGCTCACGCCGGTGATCAGTTTTTCGTCGAGGTTTGTGCAGCCGATCGCTCCGGCCACGAGCCCCAACGTCACAGTAGAAAGCAGGATGCGCTTCATGTGTCTGTCTCTTGGCTCAGTGAGTGGCGGGGGATCAGAACACGACGTTGGTGCCGAGGAGGAACGTGCGAATTGTGGGCACGGCGCCGCCGACCTCCGGGTCGATGCCGATGTAATTGGAGTGGATGTAAGGGTCCTGCGCCGTGCCATAGATGCGCAGGCTCTGCAACCCGGCGCGACTCGCGAAACGCTGATTGATCGTGTAGCCCAGCGTGATGTTGCGAATGCGCCAGTGCGAGCCGTCGACGTAGAGGCGCGTCGCGGCGTACAGCCGATCGACGCCGCCAGTCGTCGGGGCCGGATTCTTGTTCGTGGGATTCGTCGGCGTCCAGTAATCCAAATCGGCGACGTTGTTGAAGCGGCCGAAGTAGCTGCGCGGTGTTCCGTCGCGGAACAGGTAGTTCCACTTCCACGTCGCGAGTCCGGACAGGTCGAATCCTTTGTAAGTGAACCGGTTCGACCAGCTCGCCGTCCAGCCGGGATACGTGTCACCGATGAAGGTGCGATCGTTCGCGTCGATCTTGCCGTCGCCGTTGACATCGGCCACGCGCGGATCACCGACCTTGAACGTGCTGCCGTTCGCGTTGAACTGCTTCATCAGCACCGTGTCGGCGTACTGCCACACGCCCACGTACTTGTAGTCGTAGAACACCTGCCGCTGTGCGTCGGCGCACGTCGTCGGATTGCACAGACTGATCGGGTGTCCGACGAACCACACGTTCCCTACGTCGGAGCTGGCGCCGCTCGCGAGGCCCGTGATCTCGTTCTTGTTCGTCGCCCAGTTGATGTCCATCGTCCAGCCGAGGCCGCGCCAGTTCTGCAGGTTCACCGTCGACAAACCGAGCTCCAGCCCCTTGTTGCGCGTGGAGCCGACGTTCTGCAGCGTCTGCGTGTAGCCCGACGTCGCCGGCAAAAGGCGGGTCAGCAACAAGTCGTGCGTGTCCATGCGGTACACATCGATGCTGCCGTTCACTCGGTTGTTGAGCAACCCGTACTCGACGCCGAGATCGCTCTGCGTCGTTTTCTCCCAACCGAGATCGGGATTCGGAATCGATCCCGGCGTGTAGCCACGCACGCGCGTCGTGCCGAAGGTGTACAGGCGTGCGCTCAGCGTGCCCTCCGTCTGATACGGGCCGATCGCCGTGTTACCCGTTTCTCCGATGCTGCCCCGCAGCTTGAGCGTGCTCACCCAGGGCAAATGGCGCATGAACGACTCGTCGCCCGCTTGCCAGGCAAGGCCGAGCGACGGGAAGTACGCCCACTTCTTTCCCGGCGCGAGACGGCTCGAGCCATCGGCGCGCTCCGTGAGCGAGACCGTGTAGCGGTCGAGCAGGGTGTAGTTGATACGACCCATATAAGACTGCAGCGCCCACTCCGAGATGAGACTTCTCTCATTGCCGGCGGTGCCGGAGCCGAGGTCGTACCAGAGCTGCGTCGGATAGGGCAGGTTCGTGGCGTACAGTGAGTCTTTGGTAAACTTGTCGTGCTGGATGCTGTACAGGCCCGTGACGTCGAACGCGTGCACCGACCGCCACCGCTTGTTCAGGTGGAGGATGTTGTCGAGCGTGTACGTGAAGTCTTGCTGGTTGAACTGACCGGCCTGCGGCGGCTGTCCCTGATTGCTGCTATTCGCGCCGAGGTTCGCGCAGGTGCCGTGCGTCCACGGGCCGTTGTAGCAGCCGTCGGTGAGCTGAGTGTAGTCGGGGCCGAAGTTCATTCGATATGTGAGTCCGTCGGCGATCTGGTATTCCCCGTATACAGCGCCGAACACCCGATTCACGAGCTGCTGCCGCACCACCGACTGCGCCTCGAGCACCGGATTGATGTTGAGGATATCGTCATCGGGACGCGGATCGAGCAGCCCCGCGGAATCCGGGTTCGTGTAGTTCGTCGGGCGGCCGATCGGTGTCACTGCCAGCGCGTAGCCGTAGGCTGCGCCCCCTTCGCCCTGATCGGTGAGAATGCGCGAAAGGTTTGTCGTGAGGCCCAACCGCAGCTTGTCCGATGAGTGATCGATCGACGCGAAGGCCGATCCGCGGTTGTACCCCTGCCCGGGAATGACGCCGACCTGGTCGAAGTAGTTCGCGTTCACCGAAAAGCGCGTGTCCCCGCTGAAGCCGTTGACGCCGGCCTGCATGCTCCGCTGCGCGCCATTCCGCAGTACCGCGCGCTGCCAGTCGGTCGAGAGGTTGTTGTTGATCGCCGTCAGCTGCTTCGCGGTGAAGATCCGCGCGAGGCTCGTATCCTGACCATTCGCCGCCGCCGCGTCTTTCATGTACCGGACGTACTGGTCGAGGTTCATCATCGGGATGAGCCGCAGCGGATCCTGCGCGCCGTAATACGCGTCCATGCTGTACGTCGAGTGCAGGCGGCCGTCGTTCACACCCTTTTTCGTCGTCACCAGGATCACGCCGTTCGCGCCGCGACTACCGTAGATCGCCGTCGCCGCCGCGTCCTTCAACACCTCGATCGATTCGATCGTCGAGGGATTGAAATCCTGGATGCCGCCGCCTAACGGGACCCCGTCGACGACGTAGAGCGGCTCGTTCGACGCCGTGAGTGAGCGGACGCCGCGGATGCGCACGTTCATCGCCGCACCTGGCTCGTTGCTCGATGCAACGATCTCGACGCCGGCCACCCGCCCTTGCAACGCCTTCATCGGATCGGCGGTCGGAATATCCTGCAGCTTGTCCGCGGTCACCGTCGCAACGGCGCCGGCGACGGTCCGTCGCTCCTGCTCACCATAGCCGATCACGACCACGGGGCTGAGCGACGCTGGACTCAGCGTCATAGCGACAGTCGCCGTCTGCCCACCGACCACCGTGACGCTGCTGGTCCCCAGCGAATAGCCGAGGCCTCGCGCCTGTACGAGGTGGGTGCCGGCGGGCACATTGGAGATGGTGAATCGACCGCCGGTGTCGGTGACGGCACCACGCGCCAGAGCACTGATGGCGATCTGAATTCCTGCCAGTGGTCTTCCATCTACAGCGCTCACTCGGCCGACAACGGTGCCGGCGGATTGCGCGACGGCCGTACCGGCCGCTGCAAGGAGAATGAGCATCGCGAGGAGAATCCGGCGTCCCATCAGTCGTACCTCCGAAGCTGAAAAACGTGGGCGGAGAGACAGCGGCACGAACGCGCACAGCCGGCCAGCTTTCTTCGCCGGCCCTTTACGCCAGCGAGAAATTGATAAGATGATACGGTGACACGATTCTATGATCACCACTTCGACTGTCAAGACGCCAAGCCCATGACAATGGCAGCCACGCGAGTCCTCGCCGCCTTCCGTTTTTGTGTTCTCACCTCCGCGATTTCTGTCGCCACCGCGGTCGGAACACGGGCACAATCCGCCATTCGGATGCCTCGCATCTTCTCCAGCGGGATGGTGTTGCAGCGCGGACAGCCGATCGCGTTGTGGGGCTGGAGCCGGCCGCGCACCGACGTTTTCGTGCGCCTCGCTTCGACGTCCACGAGCGCTCGCGCGGACGCCACAGGCGCGTGGTCCCTCGAGCTGCCGAGCCGACCCGCAGGCGGACCGTTCCAACTGGTGGTGCGCGTCGCGGACGATTCATTGGTCTTCTCCGACGTGCTGATCGGCGACGTCTGGGTCGCGTCCGGCCAGTCGAACATGGAGTTCGAGGTCATGTTCGCGGCGAACGCGTCCGAGACCGTCGCGTCGGCGAATGACTCTACGATTCGCGAGTTCAAGGTCCCGAATTCCTGGGCGAACACGCCCGAATCAGACCTCCCGGGCGGATCATGGCTCCCTGCCGATCGCGCCCATGTCGGCTCCTTCAGTGCCGTCGCCTATTTCTTCGTTAGGCACCTACGGGCCAGCGTGAACGTGCCGATCGGCATCATCAACACGACGTGGGGCGGGAGCAGCATCGAGACATGGATCTCTCGTCAGGCGCAGCACGTCACCGACAGCGCCTGGTCGGCCATCCAGCAGGGCGAGGCGGAGCACGATCGCTCAGTGCGCGATTCGCTGCGAGCGAAGATCGGCGCGCAGCTCCCCGAGGTCGACTCGGGACTCGTCGGCGCCGACGCACGTTGGGCCGCGCCGATGCTGGACGATCGTTCGTGGCACGAGATTCACGTCCCGGCCTATTGGGAGGGACAAGGGTATCCCGGTTTGGATGGCATTGGCTGGTATCGTACCTCTTTCGTTCTGGACTCCAGTGCCGTGCGCCAGGGAGTGGCGCTTGCCGTCACCGCGATCGACGATGACGACATCGCGTGGGTGAACGGCGTGGAGATCGGTCGCACGAACGGGTACAACGTGCCGCGGCACTACCGCATTCCGGAAGGCGCGCTGCACGTCGGACCTAACGAGCTTACGATCCGGGTCGCGGATGGAGGCGGTGGCGGCGGCATCAACGGCGCCACCTCGCTCATGTTCGACGACGGGACGCGGCGCTCGCTCGAGGGCGCGTGGAAGTTCAAGGTCGGACGCGTCGTGCTCGGCACCGACGGGCAGCGGATCAACAAGATTCCGTCGGTACTCTACAACAAGATGGTGCACCCGATGCTGCCGCTCGGGATCAAAGGCGTGATCTGGTATCAGGGAGAATCGAACGCCAACAATGAGCAGCAAGCCGTCGCGTATCGGGCGCAGTTTCTGACGCTCGTCGACAGTTGGCGACATGCCTGGAGTGGTGGACGCAACGCCTTCCCATTCCTCTGGGTCCAGCTTCCGGGTTACGGGCATCCCGACAGCATTCCACAGCTTCATCCCGCGTGGCCACTTCAGCGCGAGTCGATGGACAGCGCGCTCGCACTCCCGAAAACGGGCCGCGCGATCGCGCTCGATCTCGGCGAGGCTGACAACATTCATCCGCGCGACAAAGAAGATGTCGGCGCGCGCCTCGCGCTCGTCGGTGAAACCGTCGCCTACGGCGAACGGGTCGACGCCTCCGGACCGGTGTATCGCGGATTCACGGTCCATGCCGACACCGCGATCATCTCTTTCTCACACCTCGCCGGCGGCCTCAGAGCTCACGGCGGCTCGCTCGGCGGCTTCGCGCTCGCCGGCGCCGACAAGCAATTCGTGTGGGCGTCGGCGAGAATTGTCGGCGCCCGCGTGTATATCTGGAGTGATCGCGTGAAGGCGCCGGTCGCTGTTCGCTATGCATGGGCGAACAATCCCGATCGCGCAAACCTGTTCGGCGCGAACGGCCTACCGGCGATGCCGTTTCGATCTGATCGTTGGTAGGTATTCTGGCTCAGTGCAAATGTGATCGCCGGCGGGGTTCCCGAGGGACCCCGCTCCTGCCATCGAGCGGTCATAAGCCTACCTGTCGGTCTGGCTGACTGTACTGGAGCCCTCGCCCATCCCCGCCATGAGCCGCAGCAGCGTTTCCTGCGTCGCCTCCTCGTGGCGGACCTCGGCCACAATCTCACCTTGGCGCATAACGAGTACGCGATGCGACAGCGCAATGACCTCCGGCAATTCACTCGAGATCAGCAGCACCGCATTCCCGCGCGCGGCCAGATCGCGAATCAAGCCGTGGATCTCGGCCTTGGCGCCGACGTCGACGCCGCGGGTCGGCTCATCCAGAATGAGAATCCTCGACTGTGCAGCCAGCCAGCGCGCCAGTACGATCTTTTGCTGATTACCACCTGAGAGCCCGGCCACGGGCGCGTCGAGGCCGGGCGTGCGCACGCGCAGCCTGCTGAAGAACGATTGCGCCAGCGTCGCCTCCTCTCCACGCCTAACGAAGCCCACACGCGACAAACGGTCGAGAATCGGCAAGGACGTGTTGTGCAGGCCGCTCTCGCCGAGCACCAACCCTTGCCGCTTGCGATCCTCCGGAACGAGGCCGATCCCCAGCCGGATGGCGTCCTTCGGTTCGCGCATCGTCACCGGCGCGCCGTCGACGGCGATCGATCCAGAGGTAGGCGCGTCGAGCCCGAATACGGCGTGAGCAAATTCGGATCGCCCGGCTCCGACGAGACCGGCGAGACCGACGATCTCCCCCTCGCGCAGCGTGAGGCTCACCTCGTGAAACCGTCCCACGACCGTCAGTCGCTCCACGCGGAGCAGCTCCTTCCCGGCAACTCGTTCGACCGCGCTCGGGAGATACTCGCCGAGCGGTCGGCCGATCATGAGCCTAACGAGTTCGGTGTCCGAGAGCGCGCTCGCCGGCTGTGTCGCGACGTGTCGGCCGTCGCGCAAAACGCTTATGGTGTCGCAGAGGCGGAAGATCTCCGGCATGCGGTGCGAGACGTAGATGCACGTTACGCCGCGCGTCTTCAGCTCCCCGATCAGAGTGTAGAGTCGATCGGCCTCCGCCTGGCTAAGACTACTCGTCGGCTCGTCGAAAACGATGATAAGCGCGCCACCGCACACTGCCGTCGCAATCTGCACGAGCTGTTGTTGCGCGATCGTCAGCGCGCGCATTTGCAACTGGACGTCGACGTCGGCGCCGATCTCGTCGAGCATGGCGCGTGCGCGGCGCTCCATCGCCGCGCGATCCACGAAGCCGCGCCGCGTCGGCAGCCCGCCGAGCAACAGATTCTCGGCGACACTCAAGTTCTCGCAGAACGCGAGCTCCTGATGCACCATGCCGACGCCCGCCTCGAGCGCGTCGCGCGGCGAACCGAAGCGCACCGCCTGCCCGTGAACGAACAGACGCCCACTGTCCGGCGCGTGAATGCCCGCGAGGATCTTGCCTAACGTGCTCTTCCCCGCGCCGTTCTCGCCGCACAGCGCGTGACAGGAGCCCTCGGCGACCTCGAGGCTGACGTCGCTCAGCGCCTGCACGCCGACGAATCGCTTGCTGATCTGCTCGAACCGAACGGCGGGCTCGGTCATACTAGTCAGTTGTCATTCCGAGCGAAGCGCCTGCACCGAGGAGCGCACGCGACGAGGGGAGGAATCTGCACTTTCTGTCACATCTTCAAATACTTTGGATCGACGTCGGTGAAGCCCCAGGCTTGCAGCTGCCGCGCCCATTCGCCGAGGTTCCCCTTCGTGACGCGCACCAGCTCCATGGGAATGATTTGCGGCACGTCCTTTTTGAGATGCACCTTGTCGAAGATTGTCTGCACCCCGACGTAGCCCCACTTGTACACCGACTGCGCGAGCAGCACTGGTACGACTCCGCGATCGACATACGGCAGCTCCACCGGCAACCCATCCACCGATGCAGTCTTCAGCTTCGCGAACGTCGCATCCGTAAGGAGTGACTGCGCGAACAAAGGCCAGCCGCCGACGAATGCCCAGCCCTGAATGTCAGGATATGCGTTGTCGACGCGTACGACTTCCGCGGTCGCATCCTGCGCCGTTTCGACGTTATTGAACACGCCGAGGATCTGCATGCCCGGATGCTTCGCTGCTTCCTCCTTCGCGCCTTGGACGCGTCGCTGCAGGTTGGGTGCATTCTGATTGCCGGCGAGGATCGCTACCTTGCCCTTGCCGTTCATCAGGGTCGCTAGCTCGGCCATGGTCTGCTGCCCCGTCTTCACGTCGTCGACGCCATAATACGCGAAGCGCTTCGACTGCGGCGCGTCGCTGTCGAAGGTCATCACCTGGACGCCGCGGTCGACCGCGTCGTTGATGACCCCGGTGACCTTCCCGGCGTCGGAGCAGGAAATGAGAATTGCGTCCACGCCGTCGTTCACGGCTTGCTGAATGCGCTGCGCCTGCACCTGCGCGTCCTCGTCAGGCGGCGTGAGCCACAAGACTTCGATCTTCATGTGGTTCTTCTCGCCGAGCTCTTTTGCCGCCGCCTCGGCGCCCGTTCGAGCCTTGAGGAAGACCGGGTTCGTCGAGCTCTTCGCGATCATCGCGATACGCATCGTGCTATCGTTGCGCGTCGCGACATGCACCGGCGTGTTTGCAGAATCCGCTTTGGACTCGCCCTTCCCACAGGCGAGTGCGCCAATGGCCATGATTGCGATCAGACTCGAAGTTCGAACGCGCATTTGACTCCTCTGAGGGTTGGTTCGCGCCTTGCTTGTCATCCCGAGCGAAACGAGGGCTCTGCACTTGTCTGTCATCCCGAGCGAAGCGAGGGATCTGCACTTGTCTGTCATCCCGAGCGAAGCGAGGGATCTGCACTTGCCGCTCTTATAGCGTGGTCGGCTCATGATGAACCCGCACTGCGGCTCGAGCGGCGAGCTGTAATTCCCGCGCTCCAACGATCGATCACCACCGCTACGATGATAGCGCATCCAATCACGATCCACTCGTAATTCTGGTCGAAATGCAGCGTGCGGATTGATTGCCGAATGAGCACGATCAGCAGCGCCCCGAGCGTGGCGCCGATCGCGCTTCCCTTCCCGCCGATCAAGCTTGCCCCGCCGACGACGGCCGACGCGATCACGTACAACTCATATCCCTGCCCGTCTCCGGACGACGCCGAGCCGTAAAAGCTCGCGCCCAGAAACGCCGCGATGCCAGCCGTTAGGCCCGATACCGCGAACACGCCGAGCTGAATGCGCCCGAGCGCGAGCCCCGCGAAGCGACTCGCTTCGATGTTGCCGCCGAACGCAAAGATGTGCCGGCCGATCACGGTCCGCGTGAGATACAGCCAGCCGACGATCGTCACGGCGATCATCACCAGCATCGGCACCGGATACAAACCGCCGCGCAGCCCCAAAGAGGCCTTGGTTACCGAAGTCAGTTGAAACGGAACGAGAATGCTCACCGCCTTCGTGGCGACGAATGCAATCCCACGCAACATCCACATCGTGCCGAGCGTGATGATGAACGGGTGCACGCGCAGTCCAACCACGAGCAGTCCGTTCACGACGCCGCACAACAACCCGATTCCGACCGACGTGACGACGCCGACGAGAACGGTGGTGAGCGGGGTCGCAGGGCCGAGAGCGCGCAGCGCGAGGGCCATGCTCACGCCCGCGAGCGCGTAGATCGATCCGACGGACAGATCGATCCCGCCGGAGATGATCACGATCGTCGCGCCGATCGCCATGACGGCGAAGAAGCTGGCGTCGGTCGCGACCTGGATGAGCGTATTCGAATTCAGAAAATTGTTCACCGTCGCGCCGGTGACACGATCGGCGTGGCTGCCCGCCAGCGAGGTGAGCGCGATGACGACGAGCGTCACGACAATGATGAGACCAGTCTCCTGGGACTCGAGCAATCGACGCGCGACTCCATTCGCCCTCATGCGCGGTAGCTCTCTCGAAAGCGCGCGTAGGGCGCGTCGTATTCGCGATGCACCTCGACCGGCGCCGCTTCGGCGGGCTTCCGCTCGAGCGTCGCTCGTGCCGCCGCGCCCAGGTCGGGAAAGGCTCCCGTGCCAACAGCCGCGAGCAACGCCGCGCCGTACGCCGGTCCTTCCTCCCGGTTCACGGTCGTCACCGGAATGCCGAACACCTCCGCTTGCAGCCGCCGCACGAAGGCGCTGCGCGCGCCGCCGCCGGTGAGTAACAACGCCTCCGGCCGCAGGCCTAACGATTCAACGATCGAGAGCGAATCGCGCATCGCGAAGGAGACGCCCTCCAGCACGGCGCGCGTGAGATGCGCGCGCGAGTGCGCGAGACTCAGCCCGAGGAAGGCTCCCCGCGCGGCCGCGTTGCGATGCGGTGTGCGCTCGCCCTGGAGATACGGCAGGAACGTCAGGCCATCGGCGCCTCGCGGGATCCTCGCCGCCTCGTCGTTGAGCAGCTGGTTGACGTCCGCGGAGCCAGCCAGATCGCGCGCGAACTGATCGCGGTACCAAGCGAAGGCTCCCCCAGCCGTAAGCACGACGCCCATCAAGTACCAGACGTTGGGCACGACGTGGCAAAACGTATGTGCGCGGAGTCCGGGATCGACGCGCGGCTCCGCCAACGGCGCGAGCAGCGTCCCGGACGTTCCCCAGCTCGCCACCGCGTCACCGGGAGCGATGACGCCGACACCCGCCGCGCCGCATGCGTTGTCCGCGCCGCCGCCAACCACGGGCGTTCCCGCCGGCAGTGCCGACGCACGACTGGCGTCGGCGGTGACGCATCCCATGATCTCCGACGAGCCACCCACGCGCGGTACGATGGATTCGCTCAGGCCGACCGCGCGCAGGATGTCCGAGCTCCACCGCAATCGTGCCGTGTCGTACATGAGCGTCGCCGACGCGTCCGACGGCTCCGTCCCGAGCTCCCCAGTGAGACGGTAGCGAATGTAGTCCTTCGCGAGCAACACGGTCGTTAGGCGCGCGAACGCCTCCGGCTCGTTGTTGCGCAGCCAGAGGACCTTGGGGAGTGTGAACCCCTCGAGTGCGGGGTTCGCCGCGAGATCGCGAAGCCGTTGCTCACCGCCGACGCGATGCTCGATTTCGCGGCACTCCGCCGTCGTTCGCCCGTCGCACCAGAGCAACGCGGGCCGAATGACCTTACCTTCGCGATCGAGGAAGACGGACGAATGCATCTGCCCCGCGATGCCGACGGACGCAACTCGCGACTCCGGAGAGCGCTCCACCACCGCGCGAATCGACGCGACGCTCGCCTTCCACCACGCATCGGGATCCTGCTCCGCCCAGCCCGGCCTCGGCGTCGAGAGCGTGAGCGGTGACGTCGCGGAAGCAACAACCTCGCCGTCCATGGCCACGAGCACCGCCTTTACTCCGCTCGTGCCGACGTCGAGTCCCAGGAAGTGCGCGTCGTCCACTATCGAGCACCCATGAGCAATTCCATCGTGAGCTGATCGAGGCGCTCGTACGCGTACCCGCGATCGCGCATCGCCGCGAGGTCGAAGCGCTCGTCTCTGATGGCGCGCGCTTCCGCGTCGCTGTAGCGAACACGTTGACCGGGCGCCGCGCCGCGCGTGCGCAGCTCGCCGAGCGCGCTCTGAATCTCGGTGTCGGCGTTGAAGCGCGCGACCTTCTCCTTGAGGATGAGATACGTCCGCATGCTGCCGGCGGCGAAGTCCCACACGCCGTTCTCGTCCTCGGTCCGATACGCGTGGCTGTCGAAGTGCCGCATTCCAGGCCACCGAGCATCCTCCAGCAACTTCACGAGAAAAAACGCACCTTTGAGATCCTCACTGCCGAAACGAAGGTCTTGATCAAAACGTCCCGGCTTCTGCGCGTTGAGATCGATGTGAAAGAGCTTCCCCGCCTCGAGCGCCTGCGCCACGCCGTGCGAGAAATCGAGCCCCGCCATCTGGTCGTGCGCCACTTCCGGATTAAGACCTACCATCTCCGGGTAATCCAGAGTGTAGATAAAGGCGAGCATGTGGCCGATCGTCGGTAGATAGATGTCGCCGCGAGGCTCGTTAGGCTTCGGCTCGAGCGCGAACTTGAGCTTGTAGCGCTGCGCCCGCACGTACTCGCACAGGAAATTGATCGCGTCGCGGAACCACTTCGTCGCCTCCTGCGCGTCCTTGCCGGCGTTCGTATCACTCCCTTCGCGGCCGCCCCAGAAGACATACGTCTCCGCGCCCAACTCTACCCCCAGATCGATCGCGCGCATCGTTTTCTGCAGCGCGTACCGCCGAACCTTCGCGTCGTTGCTCGTGAACGCGCCGTCCCGGAACAGCGGATCGCCGAACAGGTTGGTCGTCGCCATCGGCACGCGTATGCCGGTGTCGGCGAGCGCCCGCTTGAACTCGGCCACGATCCGGTCGCGATCTGCCGCCGATGCGTCGCGCGGCACGAGGTCGTTGTCGTGCAGGTTGACGCCGTATGCACCGAGCCTGGCAAGCTGCTCGACGATGCGCGTCGGCGAGATCGCGGCGCGTACCGGATCGCCGAAGGGATCGCGTCCGACATTGCCCACGGTCCAGAGGCCGAAGGTGAAGTGGTGCTCGGGGCGCGGCGTGTAGGCGTCAGTGGTCATTGTGCGTCCGCCCTGTCATTCCGAGCGCAGCGAGGAATCTGCTGTGGGTCTGGCGCGTCACGGGATTTGGTCGCATCGCGGTTTGTGCTCGTCACGCGGACAAGGGATGGCCATGTAGTAGCTCAGCGGGTGCGTCGGTGGTTCCACCCCTGCCGGCAATGGCAGATGTGAGAAGGTCTGAAAGTATTCGAGAACCGCGTTCCGCCACCACTCCGCCTCCCGTTCTTGAATCGCGAGAAATGCCTGCGTTTGCGTGAACCGCTCGTCGTCGATCTTGCCGCGCAGGGAGCTCCACTCTCGCTGCATGGCGCGCACCGTATCAACCCCCGCCTGATAGTGGAGCGCGAGCTCGTCCCAGAGCGTACGGCCCGACCGCATGCGTTCCGTCCAGCCTACGTGGTGAAACCAGAGCAAGAGCGAATCAGGCACCGTCGCGCGATCTGCATAACGATCGCGCACCGGCGCCGCGTACTGCGCGACCGCGTTGCTACCCATCGCCGTTCGATCGAACCCGATGCCCGCCGAATCCGCGCGATGATAGTACACCGGCGACCAATCGGCGCGAGACAGCCTCGCCCACGGTGCCGGTCCGTAATGGTGGTTCGAGCCCATGATGTGCGCGAGCCCGAGCGGCGTCATGTAGTTCACGACCGCCTCGCGCGAAACCAGCATCATGCGCATGATGGTGCGCACGACGTTGGAATCGTTCGAGAACGTCATGCGGACCCACTCGTCGGCGATCGACGCCGGCGACAGATCGTGATCCCACGCGAGCCGACCAAACGCGTACCAGTTGGCCTGATTGAGTTGCGAGCCAGTCCAATTGCTGTCGTTGCCGATGTTCGAAACTCCGGCCATCCCCGTCTCGGTCTGCCCCTGCAGAGAACCGTCAATGACTCGCGATATCGTCGAACCGGCGCCGCGCACATGCGTATCTGCGTTCAGCACCTCGCTGAACAGCGGCGCGAGATACACGAGATGCGCATCCTCGCCGAGATACTCCTTCGTAATCTGGAACTCGATCATCTGCGACGTCTTCGGCATCGCGCCGAAGAGCGGATGAAACGGCTCTCTGGGCTGGAAATCGAGTGGGCCGTTCTTGGTCTGCAGGAGTACGTTCGCGCGAAACTGTCCGTCGAGTGGAGTGAACTCGTCGTATGCTTGCTTCACCCGATCGGTCGGCACCGAGTTGCTGTACACGAACGCGCGCCACATGACGACTCCGTGATGCGGCGCGAGCGCGTCGGCAAGCATGTTCGCGCCGTCGGCGTGCGAGCGGTGGTAATCTTGCGGCCCGGGTTGTCCCTCCGAGTTGGCCTTCACGAGGAAGCCCCCGAAGTCGGGAACGTAGCGATAGATCTCGTCGACCTTCGCGCGCCACCACTCGCGCACCCGGGTATCCAACGGGTCGGCAGTCGTTAGGCCTCCGATCTGGATCGGCGCGCTGAAGCGCGCCGTGAGATACACCGTGATGCCGTATGGCCGAAACACATTCGCCAGCGCGGCGACCTTGGTCAGGTACTCCGGCGTCAGCACTTTCGCGTTCGCGTTGACGTTCGTGAGCACCGTTCCGTTGATGCCGATCGACGCGTTCGCTCGAGCATAGTCAACGTACCGGCGCGACGTGGCCGGGAGAGTGGCCCAGTCCCAGAGTGACCGTCCGGCGTACCCTCGCTCGACGGTTCCATCGAGATTGTCCCAATGATCCAGGACCCGGCGTCTGACGCGGGGCGCGCTGGCGAGCGCCAGCGAGTCTACGGGCCGATCCATTTGCAGGGCTCGGAGCAAGGCGAACGTCCCATAGAGCGCTCCGATATCGGAATTCGCGGCGACGATCGTAACCCGCTTGCCCTCGATCAACGGCTGTCGGATGACAAAGCCTTCCGGGCCTAACGCGGCGAGCTCATTGGCTGTTACGAGTGTGCGGATTCGGGGCGAGCTCTCTCGTGTGCCGATGACGAGCCGCGCGTCTCTCGGTCCCGGACTCGAGAGACGGATGTCGCTGCCGAGTAAACCATCGAACGCCTCGAGCAGCTCGGCCCTCAAAACGTCCAGTGTTGGTGATCGTCCGTTGATCTCGACTGGAAGCAGTGATTCCCGGTAGTCATTGAGCCGCTGAGGACTGATCATCAGCCGGTATCGCAGCCAGAGCTCGTATCCCGGCTCGGCCCGAGCCGGAACGAGCGCCATCAACAGAAGTCCGACCGCAAGCGGACGCCGGCCCGTTAGGCGAGAGGAGCGGGAGCGCGCGCACCGCGCGCGCGACTCCAAATAAGGCTTGCTCCGAGCGTCAGCGAGGAGCCGCGTGAGAGAGCGAAAATCGCCGCGAGCGACAGCGAGCAGCGATTTCGCTCTCACCACGGGATCTTTGGGGCGCGCTCGTCCTTGGGATCGGCCCATCGCTGATTGGGGATCAGCGGCGTCCAGCCCGGCCGCAGGGGATCCTGATCATAGGCATAGTTGCCCAGTCGCATGAACAGCTCGTGGTACTCCCCGAGCTTGTCGCGATCGAGCTTCACGCCGAGTCCCGGCGTCGTCGGCACCGCCATCGACCCGCCGCAGTAGCACATCCGCCCGCCGACGATCACATCGTCGCGCAGATGGTGATAGTGCGCGTCGGCGGCGAAGGTGAGATTCGGAATCACCGCCCCCAGATGCAGCATCGTCGCGAGCTGAATGCCCAACTCGCCTGACGAGTGCACCGCCACGCCCAACTGGAACGCCTCGCAGATCGCCGCCGCCTTCACGCACGGCCGAATGCCGCCCCAGAATGTCGTGTCGAGCAGAATGACGTCCACCGCCGTTTGCAGCACATTCGATGCGAGCTGCTCGAAGCCTACGACCACCGTGTTCGTCGCGAGCGGCATGCGCACCTTCTCCCGCGTGCGCCGCATGCCGTGCATCCCAAACACCGGATCCTCCAGGTAGTCGTTGTTGATGTCCTCGATCGCGTGTCCGAACGCGATCGCCTGCTCCGTCGACCACACACCGTTCGGGTCGAAGCGAAACCGATCGCCCGGCAGCGAATCGGCCAGTGCGCGATAGCATTCGAGTTCGTAGCGCGGATCGAACACCCCGCCTTTGAGCTTGTGCGTCGTGAATCCGAACTCGCGCTTGAGACTCGCCGCCTCCTGCACGAGCTGATCGACGGTGCGGACCTCGCCGTCACCGTCCCCGTTGGGATATCGAAAGAACAAGTACGAGGCGAAAGGCACGCGATCGCGCAACCGGCCGCCCAGAATATCGGAAACGGGGACGCCCCACTTCTGCCCGAGAATGTCGAGACATGCAAACTCGATCGCGGCCAGCAGCTGCGTTCGATTGTTGTAGAGTGATGCGGTCGGGTTGGCGATGAGAAAGCGCATCTCCTCGAGGCGCGCCGGGTCCCGGCCAAGCAAATACGGCTTGAGCCCGTCGAAGGCGGCGATCGCGCTCTCACCCCCGCCCCCCATCTCGCCCAACCCGATCAGTC
>DATEHJ010000413.1:0-5098 GCA_035279645.1 Gemmatimonadaceae bacterium | reverse complement strand
CCTGTTGTCCACTCGGCGGATTCGTCCAGCTGCCGGTGACGCTCGAGTCGTTTACGCTGCTCGGCTTCCACCCGGCGGAGTCGAGTTGCTTTCCATAGTATGCGAGAATCTCCGGCAGGGACATCTCTGTGCGTAGCAGTTGGCTTTGTGACTCCGGGCCGATAGAACTACTCGGCGGCCGACACACCTGAGCCGCCCGAAAGTCACCCGGCGACCAGAGCGGCGGAACGGTCGCGAGCGGCATCTCCGCGAAACTCGACTGAACGAACTCGACCCGCTCCGCTGTCGCGCCGCTTACGTTGAAGCCGCTCGTGACTCCACCAGAGAGTCGCGTCGGATCGCAAATGGTCGAACCCGAATTCCGCGTTAGGCGTAAGAGCGTCGACTGGCCGTGGAATTGTGCCGATATCGTGATCGCGTCCTCCGATCCCGGTTTGCAATAGATCGTTGGAAGCGCATTGCGGGGCGGGCCGTACTGCAGGCCGCCCAGGCGCGGCGCAGGCTGTGGGCGGGGAACCCAACCGTGCTCCACGAGTGAGCGCCGAGCAAACGCTGTCGCGCTGTCCAGCCCACCGGGAAGCGTCATTGCAACCTGCGCATAACTGAGACTCACGAAGCTCCCGAGGACGCGTCCACCAGCGGGTAGCGCAAAGGTCGACGCCAGATCGAGGGGAAGCTGACCGACCATGATTTCTCCACCGTCGCTCGCACCGAAAGGAATGAGCGCAAGCGCCAGCTCCTTCGGGATCTGATCCTGTTGCGCTCCAACGACGCCTGACGTGAGCGCGAGGCTTAGCGTCAGGACGGTAGCTCGGGTGAGTGCACGCATCGAACCACTCCGCGACGTGACTATTCACTCAACCTACGCCTTGCCCCGAGCCGCGCGCCAGACTCACTCCCGATGTATCGCATCGATCGGCGCCAACCGCGCCGCGCGGAGCGCCGGATACAAACCAAACGTCAGCCCCACGAACACCGACGCGAGCACCGCAACGATGATCGTACTCGGCGACACCCACGCGTAAACGGGCGCGTTCGTTCGCGCGCGCATGATCGCCGACACCCCAAACGACGTCGCGAGCCCGAACGCGACACCGAACAGGCTTCCCGCCGCCGAGATCGCGACCGACTCACAGAGGAACTGAACCAGGATGTGCCGCTGCATCGCCCCGGTCGCCTTCCGGATGCCGATCTCCCGCGTCCGCTCGACCACCGACGCTAGCAGCACGTTCATGATGCCAATGCCGCCAACAAGGAGCGACACTCCCGTGAGGGCGCCCATGAGCAACTTGAAAATCAGCATGCCCTGCTCTACCTGCTCGACGCGCGACCGATTCGTGCTCACCGATACCCTGCCTTCCCAAGTCCCGAATCGCTCCCTTAACCATTGTTCTGCACGTTGCCGCACGGGCGTCGCTTCCTCGACGCGTCCAACCTTTACCGCAAGCGCTGGCGGCCGGACACCGAACGCATTAGCGCCGAGCTCGGCGGCGGCACCGATCGGCAGGTAGACCAATCGTTGCCGCTCCTCGGGGTCCGCGTTCAGAATGCCGATGACCACCTTCGGCTGTCCCTGGAGGAACACAGTATCTCCGACCAGAGCCGCCGCGGCCGGCGTGAGGAGTCCGACAGGAGGCGCGATGCGCCGTAACGGCGAGCTGTCGCGCGGTGCCAGTCGCACCAGGGCATTGGCCGCCGGTCTCGACAGTACGATCACCGGCGCATGGCCGCTGCCCTCTTCCTCGGTATAAAAGCGCCCCTTCTCGATCGTTAGGCCGCGCATCGCCTGGATCCCCGCCGTTCCGCCGACGAGCTGGACTCCGCGACCTATCGAGTCTGCCCGCGTGCGCGCGAGCCCCAGACTCAGCGAGTAGAGCGCTACCTCGTTGCCCTGGCCGACAGCGCGTCGCAGCCCATCGACGTCGCCGACCGCGAAGTTGGGGACATCGGTATTCGCGACCGGCACGCCATCGACGTCGTGGTAGCGCTCCGCGGTGATGTTGATGACCTGGAGGTCCGTCGTGCGCTCGATCTGACGCCGGGCGTAGTGCTCGACGCCATCACCTAACGACAGAACCGAAACGAGCGCTCCGACGCCCATGATGATGCCGAGCGTCGAGAGCAGCGTCCGCAGGGGATTCGCGCGCAGCGTGTCGACGCCGACGCGGAGCGACGACAGAAACACAGGGCTCAGCATGCTTTGAGAAAGACGCTCCGTTTCTGAACGCTACGCCCGGAGGTGCGGTCAATGTTTCACACCGCGATAAAAAACAGCTCCCCTGGCGATTCCAGAGGAGCTGTAGAAACGTCGAGCGGGCGCTTTACCAGAAGTGTCTCGGGCTCAGCGTGTTGAAGACGTTGATCTGACCGAAACCGAAGCGCCCGTCGAAACCCCGCGGGCCGAGATCGTCCGCGTTGCCCTCGATGCGAAGAACCAGGTCGAATGCACCCAGGCGCCCGCCGAACTGCGAATCGAGATACGCGCCGAGACCGGAAACGTGCGGAGCAGACGCGCTCGTACCCGTCGCGAAGATGTAATGCAGGCCGTCTTTGCAGATAGCCAACGCAGGATCGGTCGAGTGGCTGCTGCACGGGCCCATGATCCATCTCGACGTACTGAACGAGCCGTCGCCGCCCGGTGCCGCAACGTCAATCGCGCCCAAGCCGAAGTTGGAGTAGCTGGCGAAGGTGTTGCCTGCGCCCGTGGCCGACACGCAAAGCTGAAAGCCGGCCTCACAGGGCAGCTCGACGACGTTGCGGGGCCTCAAGTTGGTCGACTCGTTGCCGGCCGCGGAGACGACGAGGACTCCGTGCCGCTGCGCGAAGTTCACGGCCCGGGTGAACGCCGAAATCACCACCTGAGCGCCCGGATCATTCCTCCTGACCTGGAGGCCGAGGCTCATGTTGATCACCTGCGCGCCAGCCATCGTCGCGTAGTAGATACCGGCGATGACCGCGCCGACCGGGCCCGACCCATTAGCGCCTAGCACCTTTACCGCGATCAGCTTCACGTTAGGCGCAACGCCGGCAGTCCCAAAATTGTTGGACGTCACGGTCGCGCCGACGAACGTGCCATGGAAAAAGTCGTCCGTCCATGGGGGACCGGTGGGTGACGTCGTCGGCACGAACGCGATGCTCTTGTCCGCGTCGATCGTGCTTGGAACACCGAAGGGAGCGCCCCCCTGGTCGAGATGATCCGGATCGAGCCCCGAATCCAGGATCGCGACCTTCACTCGCGGAATGCCGGTCTTCTTCGCCCATGCAGCGGGCGCGTTGATCTGGAACATGTTCCACTGGAAGGGCAGGAACTGCGCTTGCAGAGGCGGCTGCGCCGATGTCGCGTCCGCGAGCGTCGGTGGCGACGACTCGGCAACCTGGATCTCGCCCGGTTGAATCCACTGGCCTACGTAATCCGGAGCCACCGAGTCCGAGCCGGCGAGTGCGGTCGCGTCGGCGTCCGAGAGGCCCGTCGTCACGACGACGCCGATCTCCGTCATCGAGCTCATAACCGATCCGCCGACGGCCGCGACGCGCGCGGTGAAATCGGCCGGGACGTTCCCGCGCATCAGGAACACGTGCTCTCCGGATGTTGGCACGGCGACACGTGACATCGTCGGCGCGAAATGCCGATCCGACGGCGACGTCGGGGTGCTCGTAACCGAGTCGCTGCACGCCGCAACTACCACGGCGAGGGACAGGGCGGCGCTCAGTCGGCTGAGCGCGGGACCGCGCATGAACATGTTCGACCTCTCGAAACTCGTTATGAGCTCAATTCTCGGGTGCGCACACTCTAGCAGCGGCTCAGCAGGTCCGCTAGGCGTTGCGTGAGAGCAACAGTCGAGAGAAAAAGAGAAGCCCGACCCCGTTTCGAAGGGGTCGGGCCTATGTATCCGAGCCGTCGGATTAGCGTTCGACGATGATCAGATACTTCGAGGGCGCCCAAAATCTGTCGATGTCCTTGATCTTGAGGTTGCCGCGGAAATTGGGGCCATCACGTTGCAGCGCGTCCGCGTCATCGAGACTCTGCCGTGACACGATTTGATACTTCCGCGTGCTGTCCGGCACTGCGATCTCGTGCACCTCGCGCGTGTCGATCGCGGTGAACAGTTCGCGATCGAGATTGCGCGCCGGGACCAGCGTGCGGCCGACGTGAGCGATGAGCAGGTTCGCACCGCCTTCCTTGACGATGATGCCTTTTTTCACGAGCGCGTCTTCGTCACCGATCACGTAGTATGCCTTGCTCTGCGACGCGCGGAGCTGGTTCACGGTGATATCGAGCGTATCCACTTTCGCCTGCATGATCGCGATCGTCTGCGCCTGCTGCTCGACCTGCGACGTCAGCTCGGCGATCCGTAGCGCATCGGCATCGACCTGAGCCTTGAGCTTGCCGTTGTCACTTCGGAGTGAGTCTTCGAGCTTGCGCGCATCGGCCAGTTCTTTCGCCGTTTCCTGCGCGCGTTTGACGAGCGCGTTCACGCGCTTGAGCATGTCCCGTCGCGCCTGCAGCTGCTCCTCGATGGGACTCTCAGCGTTCTTGAGTCGCTTGGATTTCGGCAGTCCCTTCACCTTCGACACCGTGCTGTCGACTTTCGCGATGAAGGAGTCGGCATCGCCGACGACCTGCGACAATGAATCTTTTTGTGCCTCGAGCTTCGCCATCAGAACCTTTTGCTGACTGGCGAGCGCCTGCACACTGTCGGCGCGAGCTCTCTCCTTTGCGGACGTACAACCAATCGCGAGCGGGAGAGCGAGGATGGCCGTGAGCCAGAGTCGCTTCATAGATCGACCTCGAGGGGGTGTTGACGTGATTCAACCGCGGGCAACGCCCGCTCCTCGTGTGAGACGATCAGGCGTCCGGTTAGGTCTCGCCCTGAGCAGGAGCGTGACTTGGCGCACGAAGAAGGTGCATAGGTGCTAGCGGGATGCGGGATGCGGGATGCGGGATGCGGGATGCGGATGGTTCTCGGCGCATTGTCTAGCACCTAGCACCTGCACCTACCTATTCCTTCCCTTCCCGCAGCAGCTCGGCCATCACCTTGGGCATTTCGCCCGAGCGCATGCTCGCGGCCTCGTCCCATGCGCGCGCGCGATTGCGACC
>DATEHJ010000412.1:0-10921 GCA_035279645.1 Gemmatimonadaceae bacterium | reverse complement strand
CGTTCGGGACCGATATCCTGCTCTAACAAAAAGTTGCTGGCTGTTAGGCGCTAGGACGACACCGAGCACCGAGCACCGAGCAGCTATTTATACCCGCGTTTTAGCAGGAACTTCCCCGCCCTCGGGTAATAACCAACCGATGGCAACTCCCAGCCTAACGTGTCGGCGAGTCGGTCATAGGTGTTGAACAGGAACGCGACGTAAAATGCGTCGACGATCGCATCACGCGTCACGCCCGCCGCCAGCACCGGGTCGACGTCACGGGCCGAGATCGTGTCCGGCGCCAGCGTGAACGTCTCGAGCAGCCCGAGCATCGCGCGCAGCTTGTCGCTGATCGGAGCAGACCTGTAGTCGTCGACGATCTCTTTCGTCGTCCCGTCGCCTAACGCTGCCTCCGCGACCGCGGAGTGAGCATTCGTTCAGAAGACGCACTGATTGAGACGCGACACGAACGCCGCAAACAGCTCGCGCTCGCCGACCGACCATTCCGACGGGCCACGCATGACCTGCTGCGTCAGCTCCGAGAACGTCCGCCCGAAGAACTCCTTTCGGTACATCAGCGTTCGGACCACGCCGGGCGCGTGCCCCGCCATGATGCGCATCGCGGCGAGCTTCAGCTTGTCAGGCAGCGGATGCCCGCGATGTACCTTCTTGAGCCTCATCGCTCTCCCTGACCGGCGTTCTCGAGGGCGCGGAGTCCCGCAGCGAGTCGCTTCCGCGACGCGCCGAGTGCAGCGCTCACTATGATCTCGAACAGCTTGTCGTCGCCATACGTCGGCTGAAGCCGGGCGAGATCCTCGTCCGTTACCTTGTACGCGTGCCGATGAATCTTGTCGATCAGCGGCTGGAGGTCGCTCGGGAGGGGGACGCCTTTGCCATCCGCGGCGGCGCGTCGAATGGCTGGTTCGCTCTCACCGGCGCCATCGAGGACTCGGTCGAGGACCTTATCGCGTAGGCGTGCGTGAAGATCATCCATGCTCCCGAGTATGGGGGCCGCACTGCAGAAGGGGAAGACATCCGGGCTTGCCAGCAGTCAACGCCAGCGAGAGGTTAGGCGCCGTGCAATCACCTTCTCCCGGCCTCAAGCGAGAGCTCGGCGTCGGCGCCCTCGCGGCGCTCGTCATCGGGGAGGTCGTCGCGGTCGGGATCTTCCTCACACCGGCGGGGATGGCCCATTCGCTCGGCTCGCCCCTTTGGCTGCTGCTGGTGTGGCTGCTCATGGGCGGCATGGCGTTGGCGGGCGCGCTCTGCTACGGGGAGTTGGCCGCGAGGCTCCCCGAGGCCGGTGGCGGCTACATCTATCTCCGTTCAGCCTACGGTCGCGCGATCGCCTTCCTCTACGGCTGGAAGTGTCTCCTCGTCATGGATCCGGGGATCACCGCCGCGCTGGCGGTGGGCCTCGCGAGCTATGTCGGCTACCTGACGCACCTGGGATCCGGTGGCCAGAAACTCGTCGGCGTCGGCGCCATCCTCGGTGCCGCGGCGATCAATGTCGCCGGAGTGCCCCTTGGCGCGCGCACGATGCAGTGGCTCACCGCGTTCAAGATCGGCGCGCTGGCGCTGATCGCCGTTCTGGCGTTCGCGTTAGGCCATGGAAACTGGTCGAACTTCGTCCCCTTCGTTGCGCAACACGCCGGCTCGGACCCGCTCCCCGCCGCGCTCGCGCCGGCGGTGGTCGGCGCGTTCTTCGCCTTTGGCGGCTGGTGGGAGATCGGGAAGCTCGCCGGCGAGGCGCGCGATCCAGTGCGCACGTTCCCTCGCGCGTTGGCGATCGGCGTCGTCGCCGTGACCGCGATCTACATCCTAACGAGTGCGGTGTTTCTCTATTTGGTCCCGCTCGAACGCGTGACGTCGAGCGAGACTTTTGCCGCCGAGGCAGGCGAGGCGCTCTTCGGTCGTGCCGGGGGAAGCGTGTTCGCCATCATCGTCATCGTCGCGGTGTTCGGCAGCCTCCTGGCGCTCCTCATGGCGCTGCCACGCGTGTACTACGCCATGGCGCGCGACGGCTTGTTTCTGCAGGGCATCGCTGTCAAGCATCCGCGTTTCGGCACCCCAGCGCGTGCCATTGCGATTCAGGCGACCCTCGCATCGGCACTCGTGTTGTTAGGCACCTTCAACCAGATCGTTTCCTACTTCATTTTCATCACCGTCGCGTTCGTCGGCTTGACAGTCGCATCGCTCTTTGTGTTGCGTGCACGTCAAGGTGCCGCGGCCTACGGCACACCCGGGTATCCCGTGACTCCACTGCTCTTCCTCTTGCTCGTCGCCGGGCTCCTCGTACTGTTAGCGGGACACAGTCCGCTCCAGGCGGCGCTCGGCGTCGGCATCGTCGCGTTGGGCATACCCGTCTACGTGTTTTTTCTTCGTCCTCGGCGCACCGGAGCCCATGACCTGGATTCGAACTATCCCGCAGTCGGAAGCTGATGAGAAGCTGCTAAAAGCACTCGAAGGCCAGCGGGCGCTTTACCCCAAGGAGTACGCGTCGCCCGTCCAGCCGACCAGCGACGGAACGCCCGGCATCGTCGCATCGCACAGCCTCATTCCTGACGCGCTGTATCATGCGTTCTCCACCTTCGGCGTGCTGATGTCTCCCGAGCTGCCGCTCAGCCGACGCCAGCACGAGATGATCACGACGATGGTGTCCGTCACGAATCGGTGCCGGTATTGAATCACCTCGCACGCAGAGTTTCTGCGTCGGATCACATTGGATGAAGCGTTGGTCGCCTCGCTCGAGGACGACTACACGCGCGCGCCAATCAGTGAGCAGGATCGCGTGATGCTGGATTACGTCGTCCAGCTGACGCGGGACGCCACCGGCATCGGTCCGCACGATCACGAGCGACTGCGCTCCGTCGGCTTTGACGACCGCGGAATACTCCAGATCACGCTCATTGCCTCGTGGTTCAACTACATCAATCGGGTCGCTGACGCGTTAGGCGTTGGACGGGACTAGCGCTTCAGGAATGGCGGGCTCGCCGGATCCAGGTAGGAAGTACACGGACTTCCAGGCAGGCGACCTGGGGCTACTCATTCCTGGGGCCCCGCGTATTTTCCCCTCGTGACACAAATCAACCCGAACCACGCCGCTGCCGTCGTCACCGGCCACTCGCGCGGCATCGGTGAGGCGGTCGCCGAACATCTGCTCGTTCGCGGCGTGCGCGTTTTCGGTATCTCGCGCCACATGAACGCGAAGCTCGGCGCCCGCTTTCGGAACAGCCTGCAGGAAGTCGTCCTCGACGTCGGCGATTCGGCAGCGCTGTTGCGCTGGTTGGCGAGCGACGGTCTGCGGCGATTCGTGGGTGACGTCGAGACTCCGCTGCTCGTGAACAACGCCGGCGTCCTGCAACCGATCGGGCCGTTGGAGACGCAGGAGCTGGAGCGCGTGTCGCGTGCGGTAACCATCAACGTGACCGCGGTGTTCGTGCTCTCGGCTGGCTTCGTGCAGGTGACCGAAGACGCACGCGAACGACGGATTCTTCAGGTTTCGAGCGGCGCGGGGCGCAAGCCGTACGCGGGCTGGAGCATCTACTGCGCGACCAAAGCGGCGCTCGATCAGAACGCGCGCTGTGTTGCGCTCGACCGGACGCCTGGTTTGCTCATCTCGAGCGTGGCGCCCGGCGTGGTCGACACGGACATGCAGGCCGAAATTCGCGCCAGCACCGACGAGCGATTTCCCGATCGCCCACGATTCGTCGAGATGCACCGCGATAAGGCGCTGCCGAGCCCCGAACAGACGGGCGGGAGGCTCGCCGAGTATTTGCTCTCGGACGTTTTTGGGGCAGAGCCCGTTTTCGATTTGCGCGATTTCCAACCGTAGCGGTAGCGTTCAGGCACCGAGACGATAACTCCACCATGAATCGAACGCGCTGGGTGTTCCGAACCCGCCGCCTCGTAGCGGCGTTGGCGATCGCGAATACGGCGTGTCGCTCCAAGCCCGCGCCCGTCGAGGAGCTGTACTCGACGCGCATGCTCGGCATGAGCTACCTCCAGCGGAATCAGCTCGTGCAAGCCGAGTCGGCGTTCAAGAAACTCGTCCAGCTCGCGCCCGACGATCCGCTCGGCTACGCCAACCTCGGACTCACCTACCTCCAAGCCGGCCGCTATCCCGATGCCGAGAAGCAGTTGCTCAGAGCGCGCGAGCTGGATCCGTCCAGCACCGACATCGCCCTGATGCTCGCGAAGCTCGACCAGCTCCAGGGGCGGCCGGCGGACGCGCGCGCGATTCTCGAAAGGGTCCAGCGCGACAGCACGAACAACGCGCGCGTACTGTACGCGCTCGCCGAGCTCGAAGGGCAGCCCGGTGCGGATAGCGTCGCCGCGCTCGCCCGACGCGAGCAGCGACTGAACGATGTGCTCAAGGTCGCGCCGGCGAATCTCGCGGTTCGGCTCGAGCTGCTCGATGTGCACGCAAGGCGCGGCGAAGCCGACAGTGCCGTTAGGCAGCTCGAGGAGGTACGGCGGATTCCGCCCGAGCCGCCGGCAGAGGCGCGCGTCTACCTCGACAGCGCGATGCAGCTCCTGCGGGCGAACAAGCTCGCCGACGCGCGAGGACCACTCGATCGCCTGACGCGCGTGATGGAGACCACGAAGCCCTACCAGGCCTCGCGCGAGGAAGTGAAGTGGGCGGAGGGGCCAGTCCCTGGTCGTCCCGTACTGACGTTCAATCCGACATATCTCATCAGCTTGCGCGGCGCGCGTCCGCACGCGTCCGTCGATTCGGTGCGCTTCGTGGACATGACCGACAACTCCGGGTTGCGCGACGTCGAGCGCGTAACCGGGGGAAGCACCGCGCCGACGGCACCAGTGCCGGTTGCCCTCGCCGTCGGCGACGTGGATGGCGACGGAACCGACGATCTCTTCCTCTCCGTGGCGTCGCAGGGAAAGCGGGAGCCGCACCTCTTGCGGGTTCGCGGTGGCTTCGTGCGCGACGTCACCGCCGCATCCGGCATCTCTCTGCCTAACGGTGCAGCGTTCGCCACCTTCGCCGACTACGACAACGACGGCTGGCTCGATCTCTTCGTGATCGGCGGCGAGGGGAAAGGTCACCTCTTCCGCAATCGCGGCAACGGCACGTTCGAGGAGGTGACGGCCAAAGCCGGCATCGGCGAGGTGCGCGGCGCGCGCAAAGGCGTTTTCGTCGACCTCGACCATGACGGCGATCTCGACCTGCTGCTCGTCGGCAATGGCGAGCGCACGGTGTATCGCAATAACCTCGACGGAACGTTCACGGAGGTGACGGCGAGCTTTGGCCTCGCTGGCATGAGCGACGCCCGAGACGTCGCGTTCGGTGACTTCGACGGGGACGGCCGGATCGACGTCGTGATCGCGAACGCCAACGGCAGCGTCTCGCTCTTTCACAACGGCGGCGCGCAGCGGTTCAGTGACGCGACCGCCGCGAGTGGCCTCTCGGCCGCCACGGGCGCCGGCGCGATCGCCATCGGCGACTACAACAACGACGGCTTTCTCGATCTGTTCGTCGCGAACGCGCAGGGCGGCGAGCCGACGCTGTGGCTCAACGATGGCTCCGGCAAGTTTCGTAAAGACTCACGCTCCACTGCGTTGCGTGGTGTGAGCCAGCTTGCGGCCAGCGCCGCAACGTTCGTCGACTACGACAACGATGGTTGGCTCGATCTCATCGTCGTCGGTGCACCCGCGCATGCCAAGACGGGGAATGGCGTGTTCCTCTTCCGCAACGACGGCACGGGACGTTTCGTCGACCGGTCGGCGTTGCTGCCGGCCTCGGTGCGCGCGCTGGGCGGCACCGCCATCGCCGTGGCCGACGTCGACGATGACGGCGATCAGGATTTGCTCATCGCCGACCTGGCGGGCACGACACGGCTTCTCCGCAATGACGGCGGCAACAGCAATCTCGCCGTCAACATCGAGCTCAAAGCACTCCGCACCGGGAGCGGCAAGAACAACGACTTCGGCATCGGCGCGCGGCTCGAGCTCCGCGCCGGAGATATCTATCAAACGCGCGTCGCGACGGGACGGGTGACGCATTTCGGCCTCGGCCCGCACCTCAAGGCGGATGTCCTGCGCGTCGAATGGCCTAACGGCGTCCCACAGACGATCTATGTCCCCGGCTCCGATCAGGATGTCGTCGAGAGCGAGATGCTCAAGGGCTCGTGCGCGCTCGCGTACACGTGGGACGGGAAGCGCTTCCGCTTCGTGACGGACGCGATGTGGCGGAGCGCGCTCGGCATGCCGTTAGGCTTGATGGGTGGTGCGAGCGCCTTCGCGCCCGCCGGTGCGTCGCAGGAGTACGTGCGCATTCCCGGCGAGGCGCTCGCGCCTCGCGACGGCCGCTACGTCCTTCAACTCACCGAGGAGCTCTGGGAGACCGCCTACGCCGATCAGGTCCAGCTCGTCGCTGTCGACCATCCTGATTCCGTGAACGTGTTCGTCGATGAGCGTTTCGTACCACCAGGTCCGGTGACACTGCGACTGTACCAGATCGCGGCCCACCATGTCCCGCGCTCCGCCGTCGACGATCGCGGCAACGACCTGCTCCCCGCCCTGCGCGAGAGCGACGACAACTATGTGTCGAGTCTCACGCCGACGCGTTACCAGGGCGTCGTCGAGCCGCATGATCTCATTCTCGACCTTGGCGAGGATGCGGGGAAGCAGGGATCCTTGCTCTTCTTGCGCGGTTGGATCTATCCCACCGACGCGAGCATAAATGTCGCCCTCTCACAGCAATCGGCGATCAAGGTGCAGTCGCCTTCGCTGCAAGTACGTGACGCGAACGGGCAATGGCGCACCGCCATCGCCGACATCGGCTTTCCGTCGGGGAAAGACAAGACGCTGGTGATCGATCTCGCGGGAAAATTCCCGACCGCGGATCATCGCGTGCGCATTCGCACCAGCATGCAGATCTACTGGGATCAGGCCTTCGTCGCCACCGACGCCGCGCAAAGCCCGGTGAAGCTCACGACGTTGTCGCCGATCTCCGCCGATCTCCACTTCCGCGGATTCTCGCGGATGTATCGCAAGGGTGGCCGCTACGGACCGTACTGGTTCGCGTACGACGACGTTGCGAAGGATTCGCCCTGGCGCCCGATCGACGGGGCCTTTACGCGCTTCGGCGACGTGCTGCCGCTGCTTCGCCAGCCTGACGATATGTACGTCGTCATGGGCCCCGGAGACGAAGCGACGCTCGAGTTCGACGCGAGCTCGGCGCGCGCGCTGCCGCCCGGGTGGAAGCGGGATTTTCTGCTCTATACCGATGGGTGGATCAAGGATTCGGATTTGAACACGGCGTACGGGACGAGCGTGGGTCCCCTACCCTTCCATGCCATCAAAGCGTATCCCGGAACAAGCAGCGATTCGTATCCCACGGACTCTGTGCACAGGAGCTATCTGCGGGAATATGAGACCAGGATCGTGAAGCGATAGCCGCTGTCATGCTCACTTTCGCTTGCCAGTCCCGGACGCTAGCCTCTACACGTGCCCCCGTCCCGCCCCCGTCCCGCGATCCGTCGCGCCATAATTGCCATCCCGTTTTTCGCCGCGATCCTGCTCGCGATGCGCCTGGATCGTGGGCCGTTGCGCACTGGGGCCGATGCGACGCATCCGGGATTCGTGCTTCGAGACGAGACCAAGGCGGCGGGGATCGGCTTCGTCCACCATCGGCCGACCTTCGACCCGCAGATCGCCAACATCGAGCCCCATGTCGCGGCGCTCGGCGCTTCGGTTTCCGTCACCGATTTCGATGGAGACGGGTGGCCCGATCTCTATTTCACCAATAGTCGCTTTGGTGAGCCAAACGCACTCTATCGCAATCGCCACGATGGCACCTTCGAGGAGGTCGCGGCGAGCGCGGGGCTCGCCGACCTGAATCGACCAGGCGAGGGCGTCTCGATGGGCAGCATCTGGGGCGACTTCGACAATGATGGGCGCGAGGACGTACTGGTCTATCGCTACGGCTACCTCGCGCTCTTCAAGAACCTCGACGGCAAGCATTTCGAGGACGTTACCGAAGCGGCGGGTCTACGGCGTTGGGTGAACAGCAACGGTGCGATCTGGATCGACTACGATCGCGACGGGCTCCTCGATCTCTTTGTCACCGGCTATTTCCGGCGCGACGTCGATCTCTGGCACCTAACGACGACGCGCATCATGCACAACAGCTTCGAGTTCGCCACGAACGGCGGAGGCAATCTCCTCTTTCATAACCTCGGCAATGGCAAGTTCGAGGACGTGACCGACAAGATGGGCGTCCGCGGCGTGCCCCCACGGTGGGCGCTCGCGGCGGCGTCGGCGGACCTCAACGGCGATGGGTGGCCGGACATCTACGTCGCGAATGACTACGGTCCCGAGGAGCTGTACCTCAACGATCACGGGCAGCGCTTCGTGCTCACGAAGGCAGGTCTCGAGAGCGAATCAAAGAGCGGGATGGCGGTCGCGTTAGGCGACGCCTTCAACCGCGGCCGTCTCGATGCGTTCGTGACGAACATCTCGGAGCGCGGGTATCTGTTCCAGAACAACAATCTTCGCCTCAACCAGATGGCGGAGTCGAACCGATTCCACAACGTCGCCGACGGTCAGATCGCCGACGCCGGATGGGCCTGGGGCGCGCAGTTCGGTGATCTCAACAACGATGGCGCCAACGAGCTCTTCGTCGCCAACGGCTTCATCTCCGCCGACCGGCAAAAGAGCTACTGGTACGCGATGTCGAAGATCGCCGGTGCCAACGGCCGCCTGTTCGAAGATGCTAAAACTTGGCCGCCCTTCGGCGACGCGAGCCTCTCGGGCTACGAGAAATCGCGCGTCTACCTGAACCGTGGCGCCGCCGGGTGGGTCGACGTCGCAAAGACCGTTGGCGCGACCGACGACTACGACGGACGCGCCGTCGCGCTCGCCGATCTCTCCAACCGGGGTGCCGTCGACGTCATCGTCGCGAATCAAAACCAGCCAGCCGTGCTCTATCGCGACTATCCCGATAGCAGCAATCACTGGATCGCATTCAAGCTTGTGGCAACGCGGAGTAACCGCAGCGCGATTGGCGCTGAGGTCGAGATCGAATTCGGGGACTCGAGGCAGCGACGCGTGGTGGATGGGGGCTCGGGGTTCGCAAGCCAGAACGATCGCCGGCTTCACTTCGGGCTGGGGCACCACGAATGGGTTGATCGTGTGCTCATCCATTGGCCGTCGGGGACTGTTCAGATACTGAACCGTCCTTCTATCGATAGCTTCGTCACCGTCACCGAGCCGCAGCGATGACGCCATGAGCGAGACGATCCATCCGACAGTGGCGGAGCGTGGCCCAGTCGCGCGTCTGTGGGACCAAGGACGCCGCATCGATCCGCGCTACCTGATCGCCTTTCTCATCACCGTGGTGCTGGTCGGAGCGCAGTTCGGCTATCACATGTTCGGAGGCTACGAGCGACTCGCCCTCGCGCTCGCGGCCTGCATGGTGACGGAGGCCCTCCTCTCCTGGTTCGAACGGGGGAAGGTCGTCAATCTGCAAAGTGCCTACATCAGCGGGATCAGTCTCACGCTCCTCACCAAGCCGCAGGGGGCAGCGCTCTGGCCGTTCGCGTTAGGTGGGTTTCTCGCGATCTCGTCCAAGTACGTTCTGCGCTACCGCGACAACCATCTCTGGAATCCGACGAACTTCGCGATCACCGTCCTGCTGCTCACGGCGCCCGATCGCGTGTCGGTGCTCAGCCATCAGTTCGGGAACGACCTGGCAACCAACGTCGTGATCTGGACCTTCGGGCTCATCATCGCGGCGCGCGTCGGCGTCCTCCACATCACGCTGACGTACGTCGCGAGCTTCCTCCTCTTGAGCGCGGTGCGCGCCGCCGCCCTGGGGCAGGCCGTGCTCCCCGAGATCGCGCCGCTCACCGGCCCGATGTACCAGCTGTTCGTGTTCTTCATGATCACCGATCCGCGCACGGTCGTGAAAGGCCGCAACAAGCAGATCGTGGTCGCCGTGCTGATCGCGATTATGGAAACGCTCATCCGCTACTCGGCGGATCGGGGCATCCCCCTGCCGACGGCATTCACCGCCGCGCCCGCCTTCCTCGCGCTCGCGACCGTCGGCCCGATCGCGAAATTTCTCGATCTGAGGCGCAATCCATCCAAGAAATCGGCGACACTGCGCGGTGCAAAGAATTCTTCACGCCGAGATGATGAAGTGCTGATGACGCGCTGAGTCGAATTTGAGGCTCGCGGAGTAGCGTGGCTCGCGGAAACCTCAACCGGAGCCACCTATGGGTATCTCGATCGTAAAGATCGTCGTCGGCAGCCTCGTCCTCTTCTCGCTCGCGGCCTGCGCCGATCAGAAGGATCCGCTCGCGCCGTCGAAGCCCAGCTTCGCGTTCACTGGGCCGGGTCGCGGCGGACCTCCCCCGCACATTCCGGGGCCATACGACGTCATCGAGATCACCGCGGGATCCTACCATACCTGCGCAAGACAGCGAAGCGGCGAGGTGTTCTGCTGGGGGCAGAACTTCACTTCTCAAATCGGTGTCGCGACCACCGCCATGTGCGGGATCTACGGCGCACAGATCGCTTGCGCACCGGTGCCGGTTCGGGTGGGTATCGGAACATTCGCGAGCGCGATCCACGTGACCGCTGGATTCAACCACACGTGCGTCCTCGACACGGCTAATGCCGCGTGGTGCTGGGGCTCCAACGACGCTGGCGCGATTGGCAAGGGAACCAGCGGGGACGCTCCCACGCCGGTGCGCGTAGCGGGTAGCCAGACCACCTTCACCGCGCTCGCCGCCGGCGGCGATGCCACGTGCGGCTCGGTTGTCGGCCTCTGGTGCTGGGGCAACTATCCCGGCGGTTCGAGCGCGCACGTGTACTCTCCAAACTTCATTCCAAGTTCTGCGCTCAATCCGCTCGTCGTCACCTTGGACCACATCTGCGGGAACAGCGGGAGCGGTCAGTGGCTGTGCTGGGGCTC